>DAIQQT010000032.1:0-13460 GCA_036786685.1 Trichlorobacter sp. | reverse complement strand
CCAGGCCAGAAGATACAGTATGGCCCTGTTGCCGCGGAAGATTTCATCGAAGCCATGTGCCGAGATCAACAATGGATGTTTCCTGGCTGGCATTGGTAAAATCACACAACAGCAAAGGATCAAGACTGAAGCGATACCCTTGTTTTGGCTGCAGCAGGGTCAGACCAAACCGTTTTAACTCATCCCGGGTAACGTCAGACTGTTGATCCATGCACACGTCTCCGCAACCACCACTCCCGAATAGCAACAACGCCAAATAGGGTGAAAGATCCTAAGGTTAACCACTTACCAATCTTGAACGGCAGCGGATCAAAACGGAACTCAACCGTATGTTTTCCGGGTGTGAGATAGACTCCTCGCAGGATATGGTTGACCGGGACGATTTCAGCAGATTTTCCATCCACCTGAGCCTTCCAGCCTTTATGATACTTTTCACCAAGCACCAACAGGCTGTTGGAGCTGACAGAAGCAGATACACGGAGCCTTTCATTTGCGTACTGTTGCAGCAGCACTTCTCCGGGCCTTGAAGCAGGACTCAGTGCAAACGGCGGTGCAGATTCAACCAGTGCAACCCGGGATGGATCAAAGGTCGCCTCCTGCATCTGCTTAAGTCTCTGTTGCGGGTCTGGCTCAACCTTGACCTGACTCACCAGCCAAGCCTTGGGAAGCACCTGCCGGTTCTCCAGCACCACCTCATTACCTCCTCTGAAAACAACCGGATAGCGGTCGCCAAAATGTCTCCTGTTTTGTTCATACAGCTTTTCATCAGCCACCAGCCAGCGCACATTCATGATATCCGGCATACATGACTGCAGCGAAAGCGCATCCAGATACTCCTGCCAGCGCACTTTCTGGACCGGCATGGAGGTATACAGCACCGGAATTTTATGCAGCGCATACTGCTCACTGCCTGAATCGAGTGGCAGCACCCGATAGTCCTTTGACATTGCAGAAAGGTACGCGACCGCCGGTGAACAATGATCGCGGCGATTAGTCTGCGGCAGAGGGGTAGTTACCAGCATGGCACTGTTGATCCGACTGACATCAAACAAAAAGAAAACCATCAGCAGATACGGCATTAATCCACGAAAACGATCACCTTTCGTGGCCTGATAGATCAACAGTGCATAACCGGCTGAAAATATGATGGCAAGCTTTGTTTCATCAACCAGGTTTAGCCAGCGTTGGGTGGCAAGCTCGGCCCCCTGCTGGTAGCGAGTTGGTTGCAACAGCTGTTCCGACAACACTGCCAACCACCAGGAAGGCCAGAAAAGTTCAGTCGCAAGCAACACCCCCAACAGCAGAGGCAATGAAACGACTGCAATAAGATAGCGCTGGACTACCGGTGTTTCAAACAGTTCCTGTCGCCGCAGCAGATCTATCCCCCGGGCAGCCAACAGACAGATGGCGCCAAGCGGGATAAACAGGAACATTTTGGGCACCCGAAAACGGTTCATACCCGGAAAATAATCAAACAGCCAGTGATAGACTGGCGTATATTTGCCCATCGCGATCAACAAACCAATAGTTATGATAGCAACGCAAAACCAAGTCTGCCGGTCACGCAGCAACAACAGCGGCAATGGTAACAGCAACCAGGGTAGCAGACCAAGGTAACTCGATGTCTGGGTAAAGACCATCCTGCCCCAGTAGTAAACCGTTCCCGACCTTGGTCGGTCTCCTGCCTCCTGCCGGGAAAGACCGAACATCCCCGGTATCAGATAGGTAGCAAGCTCCTCCGGCGGCATCGACCACTGCATAGCTTCTTCCCGATCCAGCCCTCCCTTGCCCTGGTTGGAACCGGACTGCACACCGCGATTGGTGTCCTGCGACCAGGCCTTAAGCGGTAACAGGTCCATGGCCACTGACGTAAGGAAAAACAGCGGCACCAGCAGCGTCATCAGCAGCATCCGCATTCTGCTCCATCCGGCAGGCTGCGATGACTGCCGCCATTCCGCAACAAGGTGAAACAGCCCATACAGACCGATTGCAAGACAGGTATAGTAGGCGATCTGCCAGTGGGTGTGAAAAAACTGAACTGCCAGTACGCTACCAGTAGCGAGAAACCAGACCAGGCGTTTTTCCTGATAAGCTTTGGCAAGACAGAAGAAGGCCCAGGGGGCAAAACTGATGGTGGCGATCTTCAGGACATGACCGGCATTGATCAGGGTGGCTGTTTCAGGTGCCAGGGCAAAGATCAGGCCGGCAATCAGTGCCGCCAGGCGACTGGTTCCCACTGCCCTGCACCAGGCATAGATACCGCTTGCCGCAACAAACAGGTACAGCAGGATGAACCAGGCCACAGCCGCAGGCAGGGGCAGCAGTTTGTACAGCAGCCCCTGCCAGATTAGAAACTGATTGACCTGTCCCCCACCATCCAGCGTATTACCACCATTGCCATAGATATCCCAGATCGCCTGCAACCTGAAAGTGAACAGCTCGGCAAAAGACTGTTGAGCAAGACGCAGTGCAGACCAGTAGTACTCATTCAGAATATCCGGCGCACGGATCACCTGATCAGTAAACAGGATCGGCCAGAAGGAAATAACCATACAGAACAGTATCCCGGCCATCGCCGCAAGATCGGTTTTTCCGGCCTTCATTGCTCCCTCACCGTTGCCTGATAACTGCTGATTGTCTGATGGGCCGCCTCATCCCAGTCAAAAAGACGCGCCCGCTCTCGGCCCTTATGACGCAACTGTTCTGCAAGGGCATGATCCGTCAGGATGCGGGTCAGTGCCGCACTTACGGCACTGCTGCTGGTATGGTCCACCGTCAGACCGGCATCACCGACCACTTCAGGAATCGCCCCGGTATCCGACACCAGCACCGGAATGCCACAGGTCATCGCCTCAAGCGGAGGCCGCCCGAACCCCTCGCAGTGCGAAAGATAGGCCGCAACTGCAGCGCCGTCGTAGAGGTGGGGCAGCTCTTCATCCGCCACAAACCCGGTAAAGATCACTTCCTGCTCAATCCCGCACCGGACTATGGCCTGATCAAGCTCTTCAGTCATCCAGCCGCGCCTGCCGACAATGACCAACGGACGCCCCTGCCTCAGCTGCGGATCAAGGCCTGCATAGGCCGCCACCAGGGTTGTCAGGTTCTTGCGAGGCTGAATCGTGCCCACATACAGGATATAGCCGTTTTGCAAGCCGTAGCGGCTGCGGATCAGCTCTCCCTCTGCCGGATCACGCGGCAGCCCCATCGTGCGGTCTATTCCCTGCATGATCACGTCAATACGATCCGGCGACACCCTAAACCGCTCCATGATACCCCTGCGTGCATACTCGGAGATGGTAATGATCCGGTTGCTCCTGCGGACAGCCAGGGGGATATGCATCCGCCAGTAGCAGCGGGCCGCAAAGGTCTCAAACTGTGGAAAATCGAGCGGTATCAGATCATGCAGCGTCACCACCACCGGGCAGGGTGAAAATGCAGGAATGGAACTTTTGGGGCAGTGCAGCAGATCGACCTTCTCTCTTTTGCAAAGGGCAGGCAACAGAATATGCTCACGCCGGAGCCTTGCCAGAGGGGATTTACCGGGCAATACCCGTTCCAAGGCAGCCGGGAAGCGGCCCAGATGGACCGGATCATTATAGATCAGCAGGTACTGATTGTCTGAATCAATCCGCATCATAGCTTCCAGCAGTCCCAGCAGGTAGGCCCGCGGCCCACCCTGGGTGGAAAGCGTCGAGGCATCTATGGCAATCTTCATGACTGGTCACCGGACAAAGGTCGAAATTTTGGGTGCAGCCTCATCAGAGAGTACATACCGGTACGGCGTAGCAACAGTTTTATACTCCCCGCAACAGCATAGCGCAAATACCAGCCGGCGGCCTTCCAACGTGGATAGCCGGCAGCAACGGTTACCTGGAACAGCTCCCTGCGTACTGCGAGATAATGGTTGTCACTGGCGCCGCCGTACCGCATCCGGGCCAGGATGCGGGGCAGATAGCAGAAACGGCATCCGGCGCGATAATAGCGCAGCACCAGCTCGTAATCCATGGTCAGTCGAAGCGTCACATCAAATCCGCCCAGCTCTCGATAGCGGGCTGCCCGGACAAACACCGTTGGATGATTGAGCGGCATCTCACGCCAGATCGTTTCCGCAACCAGTCCCGGCACCATCCTGAAGAGCGGTTGATTCCCCTCCAGACGTAACATATCTCCATGCACCAGATCACAATCAGGATCGGCCTGAAACTGATCCATCACAGCCGACAACGCCCCGTCCTCGTACAGGTCATCGGAATTGATGATGCCGATAACCTCTCCTTGCGCCAGCGCAATCCCTTTGTTAAAGGCATCGGCAATGCCCTGGTCAGGCTCAGAAATCCAGCGGACACGATTATCCGCTGCTGCATGATGCTTGATAATCTCAAGCGTTGCATCAGTAGAACCACCATCAATCAGCAGGTATTCAAGCGCTACACCAGACTGGTCAAGAACACTGCGGATGGTCTCTTCCAGACTGGCTGCACTGTTCATGGTGGGGGTAATAATGCTAAACAGCATCAGCCCAGTCCCTCCAGCACTGCATGGTAGACTGCCTGTGTTTCCCGGGCAGTCCGCTGCCAGCTGAAACAGGCCGCCCGTTCAAGCCCAGCCCGACACAGTCTCTTGCGCAGGGTGCTGTCCCCCAACACCTGCTGCATTTGCAGAGCCAACTCGATGGCGTCATGGGGAGGAAACAACAGGGCCGCGCCACCGGCTATTTCAGGTAACGATGTGGCATCGGCGCAGACCACCGGACAACCGCAGGCCATTGCCTCAAGCAGCGGCAGGCCAAACCCCTCAAACAATGACGGAAAGGCCAGCAGCTCGGCACAACGATAGAAAGCGGGCAAGTCCTGCATCGGAAAATAGCCGATCATCCTGACGCAGTCAGCCAGTTTCAACCGTTCTATCTCCTGCCGCACTGCAGTGGAGCTCTGTTTAGCAATACCGCTCAACACCAGATCTCCATCAAATCGGGTAGTATCCTTCAGCAGCCTGAAGGCCGCCAGCAAGGTTGTATGATTTTTGTGGGGCCAGGTGGCTGCCGGATAGAAGATAAAGGGTCGATCAACCCCGTAACGCCGCAAGAGCAGCCGATCCTGTTCAGCATCCCCCTGTCTGCTGAAGAGCGGCGAGGCCGCCAGGTAGACGGTTGTGACCTTTACCGGATCCAGATCATACTGTTCCAGCAGCGTTTGACGGACATGGTTCGAGATGGTGATGACCCCTTCAGAATCCTCAGCTGCACGGCGATACTCCCGTCGTTTCTTGCGTAAGACCCAAGGAGAGAAGAATTCAGGGAAAAATTCATGCTGCAGATCATTGATAGTAACCACAGATGGACAGGGAGCACCAGGTGTCAACAACGAAAACGGGTGATGCACCAGATCCGCACGAATCTGTGCCATAGATCTTGCTGCGAGATCTACACCTGTGATATTCCTAATAATCCCACGCGCCAGCCAGCCTGGTGAACGGGGTGCAAAGCCATTACAGGGCAGCAGCTCAAAACGTATGTCATCAGGCATAAGTCCGGCAAGATAACGGCTGTCTCCCAATAGCTGACAACACATATCTCCCGGCAACATTGTAAAGGCAGTAATCAGGTTTCGAAAACTAGTCTCCATACCTCCGATTGTTCCCGGCTTAAAACTGATGGCATTCAGGGCAACACGCATCAAAATTCCACACCTCTGTTGTGGAGATCCTGCGAAAGCAGCGATTTCCGCTGCATCAATGGCGCCAGCAAGGCAGCTCCTTTGCGGCGAGCTAGCAACCAGAAAAGTCCTGCCGGAATATTTTTGCGGGTCATAAGGTGCATGGTGGAACCGTTTGAATACAGCTTGTAATCAAACCGTGCCGCCAGTAACTCTAAAGAACGCCGCGAATAAAAGGTGACATGCTGACCATGCTCAAGGCCGTAATACCACCAGTCGCCGGGCTTTGGTGCCGGTATCGGCAACAACTTTGTCGTAAATAAAATATTGTCCGACAAAGCAAACATTCTTTCAAGTTCCTGCACCGGATCTTGAAGATGTTCTAGCAGTTCAAAGACCGTTAACAGCTCATAACGCTTTCTCCCACTGCCTTCATGGGTAAACGGCCCGGCAAACAGGTTGCTGCAATAGGGGTCATACCAGCAAAAGTCATACCCGGCATCCCGCATCAATCGCACCAGCAGGCCATATCCGCCTGCATAATCAAGAAAACGTCCGGCAGGACTGAAGAACAGGCTGATCAGCACACCGGTTATCCGTGCAAGCTGCACATTGCGATCAACCAATCCCAGGTCTGACGTTGTTATGGCCTGACTGTAGGCCTCGTCAAGCCAGTGAGGTGCATCAACGGCAACAGTACCACAATGAACGCAATGCAGAAACAAAGCCTGATGGTGCCCCAGCACCAACGCCTCGCCCAACAGATCTGTCGGCGCATTACAGACTCTACAAGCTTTCACCGAGCACCTCCGCAAAGGCCTGGTTGATTCGTTTCGAGAAACAAGCTACGGCATAGCGTTCCTCTGCCAACTGCAATGCTTTTTCACTTAGTCCAGCCAACTGTTCTGAGGAGAAAGAAGCCAATGTAAGCACAGTTTTTTCTATGGTCTCCACCTTGCAGTCCGGCAATAATATCACCTCATCATCTTCGAAGCCGCAGGCAATACTGACAACCGAGACCATCCCTGCAGACATGGCTGCCGTCACACTGCCGGACATCCCCTCGGCACAGGAGGGAAGCAGCATCCAGGCACAACGCCCGGCCAGCTCTTGAAAGCGGCTGCCGGTAATATCCAGAAATCCCTCTGGGTGAATATTGGGAGTAGCAAACAGTTCCTGGTGGTAGAGCGCGCAGAAGTCACGCTCAGACTTGAAGCTGCTGCAGACAAAGAGCTGAAGCTGTGGATAACGGGGAAACAGCTCCAGCAGCAGATCCAGACCTTTATGCACCTGACCACCACTGGCCCAAAAAAGGAAATTCTGTGCTGAGCGTCCAGAACCAACAGGGTTGATACCTGCAACCGCCGTGTTCGGCAGCAGATAGACCGGAGGAAGCTGAAACATGTCATAGGTTGCAAGAGTACGACTATTGCCGATCAGGAAAAAGGCATCAAACCGCTCCAGCACATCAGCGGGAAACGGGCCTACCTGACGCCGAGGCGCAAGCCGCACCCCTCTCCGTGCAAAAAGGTCATCCAGCCGTTCCTGTTCGGCCTGATTGGCAACTAAAGGATTTGAACCGGTGATATAAGCAATTTTTTTGCAGCCGGGTTTCAAAAATGGCAGGTAAGGACGGTCGTAACCTGGGTGTATATCGATAACCAAATCGTACTGATGACACAGGTACGGCTTAAGATTATCGTAATTGATCACATCCACGCAGAAGCCCAGTTGATCCAGTTGACGGGTTATCTCACGGGCCTGCCACTGGTTCTGGTGGGCCGGATTAGGTTCTCCGCCATACAGAAACGGCGCAACTACGTAACAAAGCAGACAGCGACGTGTATGAAATGAACCACACACATTCTCTAAAATACGCCACTTGCCCATACGGTCAAGGATTTTTCTAAAAAAACTGCTCACATGCATCCTTAACAATTTAGATCAGCTATTTCAGGTTTCCTTAGAACACCCTGTTTTCTAAGTCGTTGAACAGCAGGAAACAGTAATATAGCTTTTGTTTGCATCATAAAAATGTGTCTCGTTTGCATGCTAAGCAGATTTATCCCGTAACTTCCGGCAACAATCGCAAGCAGAGTGGCATATGCGGCTCCTACTGCGCCATATCGGGGGATCAACAAAAGATTAAGTACGACATTTACTATTGCTCCAAGTGATGTTGAGTAGAGTGACAAACGCGTACAATTTTCTACAGCAACCCAGTACTCTCGCACATGGCCCATCATTGCAAAAACTCCGGACATAACATAAATGGATAAAACTGTCGCCGCGCCAACATAAGCCTTCCCGTAAAGCAAAGTTATGACAGAATCTGCAAATAGACATAGAGGTAAGGCAAAAAGCCAAGAAGCAACGGCCATACTGTCAAAAAGACGCTGGAGATAGTTGGTATAGGCACTGGAACTTATGCTTTTCGCGGCAATAGCCCCCGGATACAATGACTGCAGTAACATGATAGGAAACACGTACCAAAACTCTGCGATTTTTGCTGCGGCAGAGTAAATGCCCACCACTCCATCTCCAGCCATCTGCCCCAGCATAACCTGATCAATGCGTGTGTAAATCATCATCATAAGGCCTGCAAAAACAAGAGGAAAACTGTCTTTTAAAAGCTTCCTGGCCCACATAGGGCTAAAATGAAGCCTTAGCAATTCTCCGGTTGTTCTATGATACATATACAAAAAGCCCATTGCAGCCAGGACGATGTCAAATAAAACAGCCCAAGCAAAGGCAGCCAACGGTGCTTCATTGACAATAAGCATTATTTTTACACAAAGCATCAGTATAAAACCCGGCAAGTTTGCCCAAAAACTATTTCTGGACTGGAGCTGAGAAAGGAACCAAAAATCGAACACTTCAAAGGCCTGAAAAATCATTCCCGATGACATAATGACAACAAGATAGAGTGAAAAATTATCTGCAGGTCTTAAGAAGTGTATTGCTGTTACAGCTAGGGCTACAGCGGAAAAACCACCAGCAATTTTTAATAGAAGAGCAGTGCCAATAATCTCATGACGAGACTCGGGGTATTTAACTAAATCACGTGTTACTATGCCAAACAATCCAAGATTTGCAACAGCTAGAAACAGTGACGCAAAGGCTGTTGCGTAACTTAGCAGACCAAATTTCTCAGGCCCCAGATATCTTGTTATCCAGATATTCAGACAAAAGACAACCCCCTGCCTAAATATCTTATCAAAAAGCATCCAACCAGTATTTCTAATAGCTTTTCGCAAGAGTGTACGCCTTCCAGATGACTCCTTAGAGAACTAACTACGTGATGTGCAGAACCACCGGTACGCATCCCGCACGCCATCCTCCAGCTCTATCTGATGCTTCCAGCCCAGGGCATGCAGACGGGAGGAGTCGGCCAGTTTACGGGGGGTGCCGTCCGGTTTGTCCGTATCAAAGACCAGTTCACCTTCGAAGCCCACCACCTGCTGCACCATTCGGGCAAGGTTGGCGATACTGATTTCCTGACCTGATCCGACATTGATCAAGGCAGGTGCGTCAGAATAGGTCAGAAGTTTTTCGTAGCGATCATCATCCTGCAGCATCAGAAAAAGCGAAGCATCAGCCAGGTCATCCACATGCATGAATTCACGCAGCGGTGTGCCGGTACCCCAGACGGTGACATTTGGAGAGCCTGATTGCTTTGCCTCATGAAACTTGCGTAGCAGGGCCGGCAGGACATGGGAGCCGGTCAGGTCATAGTTGTCACCAGGGCCGTAGAGGTTGTTGGGCATGGCGGCCAGGAAGCGGGTACCGTACTGCTGGTTGTAGGAGCGGCACTGAACAATACCGGCGATCTTGGCAATGGCATAGGCATCATTGCTTGGTTCAAGTGGTGAGGTCAGCAGGTCAGTCTCTCGAATCGGTTGGGGAGCAAATTTCGGATAAATACAGGTACTGCCCAGAAACAACAGCCGCTTAACACTGTTTTTCCACGCCTCATGGATTACATTGGTCTGGATCATCAGGTTATCGTAGATGAACTCTGCCTTGCGGGTGCTATTGGCAATGATGCCACCCACTCCTGCTGCAGCCAGAAAGACGTAATCTGGCTGTTCCTGCGCAAAGAATGCTGCAACTGCAGCCTGGTTTCGCAGATCCAGTTCTGAGGAGGTTTTTAGCAGCAGGTTACAGTAGCCTGCCTGTTCCAGCTTCCTTACAATGGCAGAACCAACCATACCCCGGTGGCCAGCCACAAATATCTTTGCACTATGTTCCATTATCTGTTCTCCAAAAATATAACCGGTACCCTGATTGACATCGGGTCAGCTCCCAGATCCAGCAAGGCATGATACAGTGCATCTGCCCGATTGCGTGAACTGATCACTACTTTGTAGATACCACCCAGCATGGCGCGGGCCAGCGACACCACTTCACGCCCCATAAAAGTAGCTTCAGCTGCATCCAGATCCATGACCAGCACAACCTCAATGCCTGCCTCATGCAACGCCAACCAGGCCAACTCTGCACAGCCGTCTATGCCGCACAAGGCAACCCGTTCTACCCCCTCATCCGTCAATTGTCTGCACAGCTGGCGATACTCCTGCAGGACAAGCGGAATCATACGGTTCAGGTAACGGCTGTGCAGCAAAGTCAAACGCCGCAGCTCTACTCCTCCCTTAGTGGTAAGATGATAGCTGCAGCGATTACCGGACAGTTCCTTGACCCTGACCCACCCTTTGGCAGATGCAATTTTAAGGTAATTGTTGACCAACCCCAGAGCGCTATCCAGCCTGCGGGCCAGTTCCCGCTGCGAACTGACAGAACTCTGCTCCAACTCGCAGAGCAGCCTGAACAAGGTATAATCATCTAGTGAAGCACCTGTCGATTTGTTCATGACCTGAACCGTACTCCAGGACAGATTATTTTTCAACCTTGAGTAGACCTTGGTAGACTGTTTCAAGCTCTTTTACCCGCACATCCCAGGCAAGCTGTTCAACAGCCCGCATACGCAAGCGCTTGCCCCGCTGTCGTAACGCATCCCGATCAGTCAGGGCAGCAGAAAGACAACGGGCAAGATCAACCACATCGCCAAAAGCAGCATAGATGCCATCATCACCCAACAGCTCCCAGTTAACCGGCGCATCAAAGGCCACCACCGGCAAGCCGCAGGCCATGTAGTTTAACAGCTTGCCATTGGCTTCTGTGTCAGAAACCTTGGGAGAAACCGCGAGATCAGCGGCAGACAGCAATAATGGGGCCTCGGCATAGTCAACACGCCCAGTGAAAGTGACAAAGCTGTTGATGTTCAGCTCATCCACCAGCTGCCGGTATTCCTGTTCCGGGTAGCCCATCAGCAGCAGGTGAAAGTTCCGCCCTTGCTGAATCATCAGACGCGCAGCATGGATCAGCAGGTCTACCCCTTGGTACTGGTTGAACAAGCCCAGGTAGACGATCACCGGCACCTGTTCATCAAGTCCCAACCGCTCCCGGGCTGCGGTGCGGGGAAAGTAGCGAAAGACCGTTGTATCAACCCCGTCCGGCAGTGCTGTCACCTGCTGTAAAGGCATCTGCCAAAAGCGGGTTAACTCTTGTCTGCCCGGCGTTGAGCTGGTGATGATCAGATCAGCCAGACGGTTAATACGCCCTTCAGTCCAACGGAACAGACGATGTAACAGGGAACCGGTTCCAAAAAAGCCGTGGTTAAGCGATTCACCACTCAGGCTGCCCTGATAATCAAACAGCAACGGTATCCTGCTCAATTTGGCAACCAGCCAGCCGACCAGCACCCCTTCGTGAAGATGGGCATGTATGAGGTCTGGCTTGAACTGGCGGGCAACACGCAGGGCGGTACAGAGTAACAACAGATCCAGGTAGGGCTTATGCCACGAGGGACCAGCCTCATGTTTGCAGTACCAGGGGACCGATACCGTACGCTCAACCGGCACCGGCTCAAGATCGCGCCCCAGATGATAACTGACGATCTTCACCTGATGCCCCAGGGCCAGCAACGCCCTGGCCTCTTCATAGATCCTGACATGGCAGCCCCGATCAGAAAAATACGGCGTTGGGGCGATCATCAGGATACGCAACGGTTTTTCAGGCATGCTCATCAGGATCGTTCAGCCGCTCTTTTACTGAATAGATCGGTTTCCCCTGGGATTCGTAATAGGTGCGGGCATTCAGTTCTCCCAGCAGACCAAGAGTAATGAACTGGATACCCATGAACATCAGGAAGGCGGTCAGGATCAGGAGCGGATTACGGTTCATACTGGTATTGGCGAACAGCTTCATATAGACCATGGCACCACCGGTGCCGCAGGCCAATATCAGGGAGTAGATGCCCCATTTGCCGAACAGCTGGATCGGTTTGGTGGCATAGGAAAGTAGAAACTTGACTGTCAGCAGATCAAGCACTACCCGCACGGTGCGGGAAATTCCATATTTGCTGGTGCCGTGCAGTCGGGGATGATGGCGCACCGGCAGTTCTGCCACCCTGGCGCCGATCCGTGAGGCAAGAGCTGGCACAAAGCGGTGCATCTCGCCATACAGACCGATCCCCTCCAGCACCTCACGACGATAGGCTTTAAGCGTGCAACCGTAATCATGCAGATGGACATCGGTCAGGCGGGAGATCAGGCCGTTGGCAATTATGGAGGGCAATTTCCGGTTGATAAAGGTATCCTGCCGATCTTTACGCCAGCCGGAGACCACATCATAGCCTTCCTTTATCTTTTCCAGCAGCAACGGAATATCAGCCGGGTCATTCTGCAGATCACCATCCATCGGTACGATCACCGCACCTCGAGCAGCCTCAAAACCGGCAGCCATGGCTGCTGTCTGCCCGAAATTGCGGCGGAAACGGATTACCCGCAGACGTTGGTCAGTGGCAGCAAGCTCCTTGAGCAGTGGAAAGGAGTTATCGCCGGAACCGTCATCCACACAGATAACTTCGTACTGCAGGCCGGTTGGATCAAGGGCGGCTGTTATGGCATCGTACAGCGGCCTGATATTATCTTCTTCAAAATAGATCGGGACAACAACGCTCAGGTCCATCAGAAACTCCAGAATAGGTTACGGCTGAATACGGCGTATTGTTACCGGTTGCTGGTTATAACACATGTTACGCCTGCCGGGGAACAGAAAGCCGGTTAACAGACCAATACCGTTGGCTATATGCAGCAGTGGCAACAGGAGCGGCACCAGCAGCAGAAACAATGGCTGACGCTGTTGCAGAGCCGCAGGTAAAGAACAGAGGCAACAAGCACAACCATACACCAACAAGGGCAACCACCAACCGGGAATGGCCACAAAAGGCAGCGTCAGCAGGTAGAGCAGAAAGGCCAGTGGCACAAACGGCATCAAACCGCTGAAACCGGCTATTCTGGTCTGTTCCGCCCTGCCACGGCCATAACGGTACATCTGCCTGACAAATGCAGGGATTGATGCTCGCTGACTACGTTCAACAGCAAGTGCCGGGTCATGCAGCAATTTTCCGCCACCCTTTTTCAAGCGGTCAAGCAGCTCGTTTTCTTCATTGGGATACAGGCGCTCATCAAGGCCACCGGCTGCCAGAAAGGCATCCCGCCGGATGGCAAGGTTACAAAGGATCAGCTCTCGCTCAGTGGTCTGCCTGACCGTTCCAACGGCCCGATAGCGGTTACGCACCCCCCCTGCGCCAAGCAACGAGCCAAGTACCGCACCAATGCCTTGTTGCAACAGGCTATCCGTTACCGGAGTAAGCGAGGGACCACCAACTGCAACCACCAGCGGATCGACAAAATGCTGCTCAAGTCGTTGCAGGGTATCCGGTACCACCAGCGAATCATCATC
>DAIQQT010000403.1:0-2525 GCA_036786685.1 Trichlorobacter sp. | reverse complement strand
ACCTGATCTCAATGTCGCACGCAGCAGAATGTGCGGCGTTTATCATGGGTGATTCCGGCGACGGTGAGTCCGTTATGCTTTCAGTCGATGCTAAAATGAGTTTGTAAAGGTTATGTACAGAAATGTTGTGGGTTCTAATCTGCGGAAATCCGTTCAATCCGCGTTATCCGCGTGCTATTAAGATTCTGTGATCCCTCTCTAGATTCTATTCAGGATGGAAACTGCAGGTGTGTGCTGTGCTCGCCATGTGGCCACGCGAGGCAAGATTACGGAGCGGGATACCCTGATCATCTGCGGCGCGGGGCATCCCGCGTAAAGAGTCTACTTTGCAATGCAATATCAAGACGTCTCTAAAAGGGGTGTGTAACCTTTATTATCATCATCACACGCCATTGCCTGTTCAATGTAACAAGGCATTTCAAGGCATGACACCCTATTCCTGCCCTCTCGTTTGGCATGGTACATGGCATGATCAGCATCACGTTGAATATCAGCAATTGCTTTATGATGATCCAGGCATGAGGCCACACCTATGCTGGCGGTTATCTCCAATGGCTTGTCAGCAACATTCGGCCTCAACCCTTCTATCTTGGCTCGCAGCTTTTCAGCAAAGAGCATTGCGCCGTTATGATCAGTTTCCGGCAGGAAAATTGAAAATTCTTCACCACCTACCCTTCCAACCACATCACTGCCACGGCTGCTTTGTTCCATGCATGCAGATACGCTCTTTAGAACCGTATCACCTACATCATGACCATAAGTGTCGTTTATGCGTTTAAAGTGATCAAGATCAACAAAGAGTAGCGAAAATGGCTTTTCGTCTCGCCTTGCTACATTCATTATCCGATCACAGACCTCGTAAAAGGTCCGGGCATTCAAAACGCCTGTTAGCAGGTTTCAGATTCAAATTTTAAAACAGCCTATTATATTTGATTATTTTTTCTTACCTTCTCTGGTAGTGTCTTAATAGTGGCAAACGTGAAAGTAAAAGAGGGGGTAGGCATCACGCCACCCCCTCTTTTACACCTAAATTTATGGGTTGGGCCTGGACAATTTTAGCCTTCGTAAGGCTGTATTAAGTTCTGCCAGAACATCCATAGGGGCGCTAACCGGATAACTGCCACCACCGACATCCAGACTGATGCTGCCCAGGTTCGGGATCGGACCAGCTGCAGCCGCTGCCGGAGCAGCAACAGACTTTGAGAGCATCCCCTGAAGCGCCCTGCCAGCTCCACTAAACGGGGCATTGATAGCAGCCAACAGACTGTCACCCCAGAAACCTGAAGCCTTGTTGTTAATCACCCACTCGTTGCCGGCCAGCATGGCATGCACTGAATCCCGCAGGGGTGAACCGTTCATTACCTTACCACCAGCAAAGAAGCCAGGCACAGAACCTGAATCGCTGTAACTGGCCTCACCTGATGCCCCCACGGTTTTGACTATAATGGTTTTGGTGGCGGTCTCAGTCAGTGAATCAAGCACACCTCTAACACCACTCAAGGCGTTTTCATCCATAACTACCCGCAGACTCTTTTCCTTCAATGCTATGGTGTCCAGCTCTTTCAACTTGTTCAGGGCCTGCTGGGGAGCGTCCTTCTTCGCCTCAAGGATAGAGTCCCCCTGAGCCAGCACCCGGTTTAACCCTTCTGTTGCAACAGCAACAGTACTGTCAAGGCGGCTGGCAAGGTCTTCTGCCTGCTTGTTGTATTTCATGGCCTCATCGTATAGGCCCTGTGCCTTTAATGCTTCTGCCTTGGCCAGGGCTTCATTCATGCGACGCTGGTTGTCAGCAAACTTCTGGGCGTCGGTCATGTTCTTCTGCTGCAGATCAGCAATCTTCTGCTGAACTGACATTCGGAAATCTTTAATCTGCTGGTCAATCGCCTTGATTTCATCAGCATATTTCCGATAGGCGGCACTTGAGGTGTCCAAATAGCTTTTATGAGCAGAGGTCATGTCATTCAGGGCAGCCCGATACTGATCACTGTCTTTAGGGTACAGGGCCGCCACATCCTGAAAGTGTGCTGCAGCTGTCTGAAAACGGCGGCGGGAGAAATCAATTTCCATCCGCTCAATCTCTACCTGGGCGGCCTGCTGGGCTTTAATATCGTTGCCTGCTGCAGCGGTCATAAGAGCAGCTTTTGATTCCATGATGCCCCGGTATGCCTCAAGCTCTTTCTTGCCGGATTCATAGCCACGCTGGGCAGCATCAAGGGACTGTTTCTTCCGCAACTGGTCAATAGCATCCGCCTTCTCAGATTCAAGCCCCACCAATACCTTACCATTGGCCTTGGCGGCGTCTTCAACACCTTTGTAATAATCTTCAACAGCCTTCAGATCTGCCCGGTTCTTTGCGGCAATATCCAGGCCTTCAGCGTCTTTGGTTTGGCCCAGGCGCTTCAGATGCTCAATCTTGTTTCTCAACTCTGTTGCTGCATCAGATTCCTGTTTTTGCAGAGCCTCTTTTCTCATCTTGTCGATATCGGAATAATAGCTGTTTTCAACCTTACGCTTATCATCCAACA
>DAIQQT010000402.1:0-2537 GCA_036786685.1 Trichlorobacter sp. | reverse complement strand
TGCCGGTGTTGGTCTCTTCATACATATCCAGGGCAACGGTCTGGGAATAGCGCAGGTTCTCCTCAGTGTAGGTCTTGTAGACCCCCTTGGAGAGATATTCTTCATCATTGCCGCCGGTCCAGATCTGCTGGCCTTTTTTGGCCACGATGGTAGCAGTGCCGGTATCCTGACAGAGCGGCAGTTCAAACTTGGCAGAAACCATGGCGTTGCGCAGGAAGGCCAGGGCAACCCCCTTGTCGTTCATGGATGCCTCGGGATCGGCCAGGATCTTGGCTACCTGCTCATTGTGGCTGGGGCGCAGCAGGAAGGAAAGATCCTTCATGGCCTGGTTGGCCAGAACAGTCAGTGCCTCAGGATCAACCTTAACCACCGGCTTACCATCAAATTCTGCAACGGAGACATATTTCTCCGAACCCTCGATCTTGTAGTAGTTGGTCTCATCCTTGCCAAGCGGGAACGGCTCCTGATACACGAACGGTTTGGTTGACATGCGTAAAACTCCTTTCGATAGAAGGTTCGGAACTCTGTCCGATAGTGTATACAAAATTTTCGGCATAGTATGCAAAACAGCGGTTTTTGTCGAGTCTTAAGTTGATGTATCAAAGTTGACTCAAATAGTCCTGTATGGTAGCGTGAAATCATCAGCAGAAGGGAGTGCGTTCCCATGTTCAATCAGATGCGTGATGACATCAACTCGGTCTTTGATCGCGATCCGGCAGCCCGTAGTACTCTTGAGGTGCTTGTGTGCTATCCTGGTCTGCATGCGGTCTGGCTGCACCGGATTGCCCACTGGTTCTGGAGGCAGGAACTGTTTTTTCTGGGGCGCTTTGTTTCCCAGTTTTCCCGCTTTGTGACCGGGATTGAGATCCACCCCGGCGCAAAGATCGGCAAACGCTTTTTCATTGACCACGGCATGGGGGTGGTAATCGGCGAGACAGCCGAGATCGGCGATGATGTCACTATCTACCATGGGGTTACGCTGGGCGGAGTCACCTGGGATAAGGTCAAGCGTCACCCGACCCTGGAGGACAGGGTGGTGATCGGCTCCGGTGCCAAGGTGCTGGGGCCGTTTACCGTGGGACGGGGTGCCAAGATCGGCTCCAATTCGGTGGTGGTCAAAGAGGTGCCGCCCAATGCAACGGTAGTGGGGATTCCCGGCAAGATCGTCCTGGCGCCTGAAGCGGCAAAGGAAGGGCGGCCTGATCTTGAACATGGTAAGATGCCTGATCCATCAGCCACAGCCATCGCCTGTCTGTTTGATCAGCTAAAAGGGCTGGAGCAAAAGTATGACAGCCTGCAGAAAGAACATGAAGCGCTGAAAAAACAGCTGGTTGACGCAAGCTCTAAATCGTGAGATAACCCAGCCATGATCAAACGACAGACCACCATCAACCGTATCTTCAAGCTTTCCGGCATCGGCCTGCATTCCGGCCACCCGGTGAACCTGGAATTCCTGCCCCGCCGCGAACAGGGGATTGTCTTTGTACTGAACGGCGTGCAGATTCCGGCCCGCTTTGATCAGGTTGCCGATACCCGCCTTTCAACCCTGATAGCCAAGGATGGCGCTGCTGTTTCCACCATTGAACATTTGATGGCAGCCTTCTACTACGCCGGTGTAACCAACTGCCTGGTCTATATTGACGGGCCGGAAGTGCCGATTCTGGATGGCTCTGCCTGGGAGTTTTATCAGGGAATGTGGAAGGCCGGGGTGTATGAGTTTCCTGAAGAACAGGTCTACCTTAAGGTGCTTAAAAATGTGGAAGCAAGCCACGGTGATGCCTGGGTGCGGATCAAGCCGCTGAATACTCTGGATATCACCATGACCATTGAGTTCCGCCAACCGGTCGGTCTGCAACGTCGTCGGGTATCGGATGTGGAAAACGCCTTCTCAATCCTTAACTCCCGGACCTTCACCATGCTGGAGGAGATTGAGGCGATCAAAAAAATGGGTCTGGCAAAAGGTGGCTCATTGGATAATGCGGTGGTGGTGGGGGAGGATGAGGTGCTGAACCCGCAAGGGTTGCGGTACCGTAAAGAGCTGGTTAACCATAAGATCCTGGATCTGATCGGCGATCTCTATACCAGCGGTTACCGGATCCTGGGCAAGGTGGAAGCCCATAAAACCGGCCATCATCTGAACAATCTGCTTTTGAAACAGCTTTTCTCTGATCCTGCCAATTATCAGATCTACTGAGTTGGTGCTTCTCCGGCCTTGGGCCGTTCTTTCTGATTACCCAGAATAACCTCGCCGCTGTCGGTGAAGAGTCGAACCGGCAGCTCAAAGACCCGTCTGAATATGTCCAGCGTGCCCTTGGCCATGGTCTTGACCGGAATAGCGGTAACCTCAGGATTTTCCCAACTTCCCTTGGCTTCAAAGTAGGTGGTGATCAGGCTGCCATCCCCGCCGCTTAATATCCAGCCCACCACCGGAACCCGGCTGACAATCCGGTCTACCGTCTGCAGCGGCTGTACGCCAATCAGCATGTCCAGCGTTTCCTTGACAATATCGATGCTGCCAACGGTGGTGACATGCATGA
>DAIQQT010000031.1:0-13581 GCA_036786685.1 Trichlorobacter sp. | reverse complement strand
TGCGTAGTGTAGAATTTGCCATAAGCTGCCTGATCAGACAGCATAACTCCTCGCCATCTTGAAACAGCAAGCCGGTTTCTCTATTGCGGATCAATGAGCGGTTACCGGGGACGTCCCGTGCCAACACCGGTTTACCCATTACCATCGCTTCCAGTAAGGCGTTGGCCATGCCACCTTCAAATTGTGAGCTGTTCAAGACAAGGTCAGCTGCTGCATAGAGTGCTCCCATTGCTTGATGAGGCACCTCGCCCAAGAGGTTGACCCATGGCAGCTTTGCGGCCAGTGCGCGAACCGTGGCGGCGTATTGATAGTCAAGCTCGCCACCTGCTATCCAAAGTTGCAATCGGGGCTGTTCAAGGGCGAGTGGGGCAAGTTGCTCTATGGCGCTGTCAATTCCTTTGACCGCTCGTAGCGCTGCAGGCAGAAGAACCACGAAACTGTCTGATGGCTTTTCAAGGGGTATGGTCTCCTGAAACGGTTCTACTCCTTGGGGGATGACGTGCAGTTTAGAGAATGTCTGTGGAAAGGCCTGTATGGCCAATTCTGCCACAAGCGGGTCAAAACAGGTGACGGTGGCTGCGTCGTGGAGGGCCTTCCTGGTTTCTGTATGGTCACGCAGGACAGGATCAAACAGATCGCTGCCGGTCAGGGTGATCAGGTAGGGTAGGCCAAGCTTTTGGGCGGTGGTACGGGTTAGCGGACCAGCATGAAAGGCGTGGAAGCCGTGTAACAACGTTGGTGGTTCCAAAACCAGATCTTGTAAGCGTGAGGGCAGGTCTGTCGCATCAAGGAAGATCAGGTCGGTTTGCAGGCCGTGCATCTGGAGATGGCGTGCGATACGTTGTACACTGGTAATGTTACCCCGTGTGGGGCCTTTGCTGTATGGCGCAAACAGGGCAATGTGCATGGTGCCAGTATGGCGACTGATGCAGACGGATGCAAGGGGGAAAACCGCCTTGCCTGTGTCCGGGCCATCTGGTATTCTGCCGACCCTATGAAAGCAATTATCCTTGGCAGCGGAACCTCTACCGGGGTTCCCATGGTTGGGTGCAGTTGTCCGGTCTGCAGCTCTGCCGATCCTCGAGACCGTCGTAGCAGGGCATCTCTGTTGATCTGTCATGCCGGAAAGAATATCCTGGTGGACACCTCAACCGACCTGCGCAGCCAGATGTTACGGGAAGCGATACCGCAGATTGACGCAGTGCTGTTTACCCATGCACACGCTGATCATGTGAACGGTATTGATGATCTGCGCGGGTTTCATTTTCTGCACCGACAGGTGGTTCCCTGTTACGCCTGCCCGGCTACCATGGGGCGATTACAGAAAGGGTTTGGCTATATCTTTCTGCAGGACGAAGGGGCAACTCATCCGCCCCTGTTGGAACCCCAGGTGGTGAACGGCCCTTTTGACCTGTTCGGATTACCGGTTATTCCCATTCCGCTGGAACATGGGGCCGGTGCCTCCTGTGGTTACCGGATCGGTTCTTTTGCCTATTTGACCGATTGCAGTGCTATTCCGGCTGCGTCACTTGCAGTGTTGCAGGGAGTTGTTACAGTAGTGATTGACGGTCTGCGCTGGTCATCGCATCCCTTTCACTTTAATATTGAAGGGGCGATTGCTGCCATGCAGCAGTTGCAGGTCAGACGGACGATACTTACCCACCTGACCCATGAAGTAAGCCATGCAGAAGAACAAAAACTGCCGGGTGGTGTTGTGTTTGCCTATGATGGTATGGTGATTGATCTGTAGCACCAATTCAGTATCAAGATGTTGACGTTCTGATCTGAAATTGGACGGGGGAATCATGCAGAAGGACATACGCCTCCACGGGCAGCTGGCCAACGGGATTGAGTACTTTGTACTGGTGGTTGGAACCGAGGCCTACCAACGCTACTTCTTTAATATTGTACAGGAAGAGGATGAGCTGAGGATCTTTTCACCCGGCAATGAGTTTATTCTGGGACAGAAAGGGATCAGCTTTGAAGGCAATGGCGGCCATTTCTGTGAATATATGTTCGGGGTGGAACAGCCAACCTCTGATCTGACCAAGACCGAGATCATTAACCGTCTGGTCATGAACGGTGCCTGCCTTGAAGAAGAGGGGGGAACCCTCCATTTCAGCGAGCAGACCAGCGGACATGAATCCTACGATACGGTCTTTTTCGAGGGCAATGCGGTTTGTAATTACTTTTTTTCCGTGTATTCTCCCAAACTTTCCCGCAAACTGGGTGAGCAACAGCAGGAACTGGTCCGCCTGCTGGGCAAGACCCTGAAGCGGACTCCAGCAGTTGGCGAAGAACGGGATGACCTGCTGGTTGAGGAGCTGTTTCCGCTTTTGCAGGATGAAGGCGCCCAACTGTTTATTGTCAAACTGATTAACACCCACCACAAGGCCTATAGGGATCTGTTCCGTTCCCTCTATTTCCGTTCAAAGAAGATTGCCGACGATGACTTCGCCCGCTTGATGAGTCTGGCCAGTGCCCGTCAGATTGACCGTTACCAGCAGGAACGGATGCGGATTGATGTGATGTACCGTCACCCCATGAACCGCCGGATTGTTGATGAATACCGCAGTATCCTGATCGGCTGTACTGCCAGAGGCGAGATCAGCACCCTGGAAAATGCCCGCCTGAATCGATTGAAGGCGCTTTCCGTACGGAACAAGATACCCGGTGCCCTCTTCTTTACGCTGGATGAACTGCTCAAAAAAGGGCGTGACCTGAAGGAGGCTGACGAGGAGGCCGACTACATCGCCCAGACCCGCCAGATTCTGGAAGGGTTCTTCCTGCATCAGCAGGAAATTGACAGCTCCATTGACCGGGACGATATGCTGACCCTGATCAGGGCAAAGAAATGGGCCATTGCGGCCCGTGATCATCATTTTGATCACCTGATGCTTGATTTCAGCCGTGAATGTGATGAAAAAATCAGGGATGGTGCTGATCCAACCCTGCTGGAAGGATTTTCCTATGTGATTACCTATCTTGATCGTCTGGACAGCACCCTGTCGCTGATCGGTCAGCTGGCCTTCAGGGAAAACGTGCGGATAACCGAGGAGATGCTGCAGGGACTGCTGGAACATCGTGCTGCCTTTGAGAATCTGCAGCCCGGCTGCTTTGAAGAGCTGTTTGCGAAAGAATTGTTTGATAACCCGTATCTTGGACGTTTTGGCCGGACAAAAATGACAATCCTGCTGGAGGGGCTGCCTCTGGTGCAGGCAGAACAGCAAGGGATTGAAGAGCTTCAAAAACGTCTGATAGCGGTTGATCAGGAAGAGCGGCTATATCTGATGGTGCTGGAACTGGTACGGCATCGGGTACGTAATTTTTATTCAAGCTACGGTACCAAGGCAGAGCAGGATGTCCTGCGCCGTGAAGTGCTTGAGGAGCTGAAGGCCCGTAAAAAGCTGGCCGTAGAGCTGCCGGATCATGTCTTTCAGGAGACTGTCACTACTATCCAGAAGGAAGCGGTCTACCTGCAGTCCCTGCTGCCAACCATTATTGCCGAGAAGAACGCGGTCCTTCGGGAGGATTTTCTGGCCAATGCCGGCCTGGATCGTTTCTATGTGGAGGAGCTGGAGCGGGAGTATTATGAGCAGAACGGTTTGGACCTGGAGGAAATGTATCAGATCCGCCAGGGGTTGTAAGGGAGTGGTCTTTATTTCCTTTTCTGCAACGCCTCCATCAAATGTACCTCCTGCCGGAGCAGTCCGGCCATATCTGGAGACGGTCCCCGGTTTTGGTTTCCGTTTTAAGTTGTTTCTATAAAACCGTGCGGTTGTAAGGGGGCAGGTTTGAAGCCTGCCCCCTGTGGTTGTCAAAATTATACAGCGTCCGTCAGACGCTTCTGTTTGCAGTGCAGCCGGTTCAGGGCATGGATAAAGGCCTTTGCCGATGCCACGATGATATCAGTTGAAGCCCCTTTGCCCACCACGGTGTGACCACCCTCTTCAACCCGTACGGTTACTTCACCCTGGGCATCGGTGCCGCCGGTGATGGAACCCACATTGTACTGGGTCAGTTTTGCCTTGGTCTTGGTCAGTTTTCTGATTGCCTTAAGGGCTGAGTCAACCGGACCGTCCCCCAATTCCGCAGTACGAACCGGCTTGCCGTTGATCTCCATCTGTACCGTTGCTGTGGCTACAGCAAAGGAACCGCAGGTGACCGTGATATGATCAAGCTTGAACTGATCCTCTTCCCGCGACTCATCCGTCACAATTGCGTCCAGGTCCTCGTCAAAGACCTCTTTCTTCAGATCAGCCAAGGCTTTAAAGCGCTCAAAGGCACGGTTCAGCATTTCATCATCCAGGTCATGCCCCAGCTCTTCCAGGCGCTTCTTGAAGGCGTGACGGCCGGAGTGTTTGCCAAGTACCAGCGCGCTGGCGGTCAGGCCAACTGATTCAGGGGTCATGATCTCATAGGTGGACTTGTCCATCAGCATGCCGTGCTGGTGAATGCCGGCTTCATGGGCAAAGGCGTTTGCGCCAACCACTGATTTATTAGGCTGGACCGCAATACCGGTGATGTTCGTCAACAGGCGGCTGGCCGGAGTCAGTTGTTCTGTGGCAATGCCGGTGACAAAAGGCAGGATGTCACGGCGGGTACGCAGGATCATGACAAACTCTTCCAGCGAGCAGTTGCCGGCCCGTTCGCCAATGCCGTTAATGGTGCATTCCACCTGTCCGGCGCCAGCCTGTATGGCAGCAATGGAGTTGGCCACCGACAGCCCCAGGTCATTGTGACAGTGCACCGAGATGACCGCCTTTTCAATGTTGGGCACATTATCCTTCAGGTACTTGATGATATTAAAGTACTCAAACGGCACCGTGTAGCCCACCGTGTCCGGTATGTTCACGGTGGTGGCACCGGCAGCGATTACCGCCTCCACCACCTGGGCCAGAAACGGCAGCTGGGTCCGTACCGCATCCTCACAGGAAAACTCGACATTAGGGGTGTAGCCCGCTGCCCGCTTGACCGCTTTGACGGCTGACTCCAGCACCTGTGCCGGCTCCATCTGCAGCTTGTACTTCATATGGATGTCCGAGGTGGCGATGAAGGTGTGAATCCGCCCTTTTTCACCGGCGTACTTCAGTGCTTCCCAGGCCCGGTCAATATCCTTCAGGTTGGAGCGGCACAGACCTGCAATCTCGGGGCCTTTGATGGTTTGGGCCACCTTTTTAACTGCCTCAAAATCACCTTCTGATGCGATCGGAAAGCCAGCCTCAATTACATCAACGTTCAGTTTCTGCAGCTGCTTGGCAAAGCGTAGCTTTTCCTCAATATTCATACTGTTGCCCGGTGCCTGTTCGCCATCCCGCAACGTGGTGTCAAAAATTTTGATTACCCGTGTCTCATCTTTTGCTGCCTGCTTGGCCTTTGCCATGCTCCACCTCCTGTGTGTGGTGTCCTGAAATAAAAAACGCCTCCGCCCTGTTGCAGGGACGAAGGCGCGTAGCTTTCGTGGTACCACCCTACTTCGTTTGCAGCTGGCTGCAAACCTCAATTCGATCCGTTACGTGGATAACTCGTCTCCGACTACTGCTGTTTCACCGGAGCGGCTCTGAGGCGAGTTCACAGTCTCCATCCACCGGTTCGCACCATCCACCGGCTCTCTCAAGGATGTACCTCTGTTACTACTCCTCTTCCCAGCCTTTACAACAAATGTGATGACATCATAAGAAGACCGGATCAGTCCGTCAACTGTTTTGTTTTTCAGGCGTTGTGTTTAAAGATATCAAACAGACATTGTCTAAATCCTACATCAAAAAGCGTACATCATTTTAAACCAGAACTTATTGCCTTCCGGTCGATTTTCAACTGCCATTTCACGCTGATACTTCAGGATGAAGAACATGTTCTTGTAATCATATTTTAATTGTGGGCCGAGGGCAAAAGCCTGCCCCTTGAAACCGTCGTTAACTGGTACTTTGGTGCCATGCAGCTCATCATCAGTAACCTGCTTGTAGAAATAGCCTCCTAACCCTGCAGAAAAATTGTTGAATTTCTGGGCAACGGTGTAGTCAACGTGAAACTCCTGGCCGGAAAGATAATCAGTATCACTGTTTTTGGTGTTGATGTCGTACATGAACTTACCGGACAGTTCAAAACCACTGTCTGTCAGCCAGGTAGCAGCAACAATCGGTTCAAAGGTCCAGTAGTTGCGACCAATATTGGCAAGATCGTTTTTGTCGTAACGGCCACTTGGCATTGTGGTGTCCAGACCAATTGCCGTATGCAGATTTTTTGTGTGCCAGGTGAGCAACGGGCCGACAGTGAGATCGCCCAGACCAAAACGGGACTGGCTGCGTCCTCCCATGGTGACATCAAGATTGACTATTGGTAGCAGCAGGTGTCCACCCAGGTTGCCGCCTAGCAGCTCAATCTTGGTGACATGCACCAAACGCAAGGCATTGACAACGGCGGTCAGGTTAAAGTCAGACACCATGCTGTTGCCACTGCCGTTGTTCAGGTGTGGAGCATTATAGACATTAAAATAGTTCAGGAGGTACGTGCCTGGCGGAGGCAGCATACCGGCACCAAAACCTTCAGCACCATTGGGGTACGCCCCCCCGCCGGATTCAGTTGCGTGAACAGTTGGGGCGGTAATGCCAAGGATCGACAAACAAGCTGCCAGTACGATTCCTGGTTTCAAACGGTTGTAGGCAGTGCGCATCATAGACATGCATGTTCCTTTCTGATTGTGCGTTACAAGGTGTCGTTTATAAATTCCCGCGAATATTTGACATAGTTGTCAGCTGATTTGCTCAACCAGGCGATCTCGTCCGGGGTCAGATCCCGCTTGTACTTGGCCGGAGCGCCAACCCAGAGGGTGTGGGGCGGGATGACAGTACCTTCGGTAACCAGCGCCCGGGCACCCACCAGGGCACCTTCACCAACCACCGCTTTATCCATCACCATGGCCTGCATGCCGATAAAACAGCCGTCTTTGAGGGTGCAGCCGTGCAGCGTAACGGAATGTCCTACGGTAACGTCATTACCGATGATCAGGGGGGCTCCCGGATCGTCGGCATGTTTCTTGTGGGTCACATGGAGCATGGTCAGATCCTGGATGTTACTGCGGTCACCGATGCTGATGAAGTTGACGTCACCACGGGCCACCACGTTGTACCAAAGGCTGGACTGGGCACCGATACTGACTTCACCGATTACCACAGCGGTCTCGGCAATAAAGGCGGATGGGTCGATTTGAGGGGCAATACCTTTGAAGGGGCGAATCATCGTTTTGGTTCTCCTTAACAGGTCTGAATGGAGCAAAAAGTATACACGTTACATTCGTGCCACGTCCATGATTTCGTCTTGTTGCCGTGACGGTATTCTGCTACTTTCTTGATTCTAATACATTGCTTTCAATGGAGGAACGGTAATGAAGTTTACCAAGATGCATGGTGCTGGCAACGATTACGTGTATGTGGACTGTTTCAAGGAGACCGTGGATAATCCTGCTGAAACAGCGATCAAGGTTTCAAATCGCAACTTCGGGATCGGCTCTGACGGCCTGATCCTGATCATGCCGACTGATAAGGCTGATGTGCGGATGCGGATGTTCAACAGCGACGGTTCTGAATCAGAGATGTGCGGTAACGGCATCCGTTGTGTGGCCAAGTACGCGTATGATCATGGTATTGTGGCCAAGACCGAGATTACGGCTGAAACCGGTGCCGGTATCCTGACCCTGCAACTGTTCCCCAATGCAGAGAACAAGGTGGAGCGGGTACGGGTCAACATGGGGCCGCCACGGCTTTCCCGTGAAGAGATTCCGATGAACGGCACGCCGGTTGCTCAGGTGGTGGCTGAAGAACTGACCGTGCTGGACAAGACCTTCAAGATTACCTGTGTCTCCATGGGTAACCCCCACTGCATTATCTATGTGGATGACGTAGACAACTTTCCGGTGGCCACCTACGGCCCGTTGATCGAGAACCACCAGCTGTTTCCCCGTCGTACCAACGTGGAGTTTATCCAGATTATCTCCCGTACTGAAGTCAAGCAGCGTACCTGGGAACGTGGTGCAGGCGAGACCCTGGCCTGCGGCACCGGTGCCAGCGCAGTCTGCGTGGCAGGCGTCTTGAACAACCTGACCGACCGCAAGATCCTCAACCATCTGGCTGGCGGTGATCTTGAGCTGGAATGGGTTGAAAACGGCCCTGTCTTCATGACCGGACCGGCAACTGAAGTGTTTTCTGGTGAGATTGCGTTGTAGAAACGGTCTTTTTTCGCCCCAGTCACGTCAACCTGCGGGGCGGCATGCTCAACGTACTGCCTGGTACGCTTCCGCTGCCGCCCCTTGGTAGCCGCAACTGGAACAAGAAAATCCTCGTTTCCTGATCAGTTATCTATTGTCCTACCCCCGAGGTGTCCCATGGATTTTTCCAAACTGCTCCATAAATTCACCGTTGTCCCTTCCCTGTCCGATGAACTGGCCCCGCTGCAACGGATCGCCTACAACCTCTGGTGGTCCTGGGATCCGGATGCGATTGCCCTGTTCAAGCGCTTGGATATTGATCTCTGGAACGCCACCCGTCACAATCCGGTGGAGATGCTGGGAATACTGCAGCAGACAACCCTTGAGTCCCTGAAGCAGGATGAAGGGTTCATGGCCCACCTGCAGATGGTGGATGAGAAGCTGACCGCCTATATGTCTGAGAAATCCTGGTTTCAGAAGGAGTACAATGGTGACTCTGAACTGAAGACCGCCTACTTTTCCATGGAGTTTGGCCTGCATGAATCGCTGGCGGTCTACTCCGGCGGTCTGGGGATTCTGGCCGGCGACCACCTCAAATCAGCCTCTGATCTGGGCTTGCCGCTGGTTGGGGTGGGGCTGCTGTATCGTCAGGGCTATTTCCGTCAGTATTTGAACAACGAGGGCTGGCAGCAGGAGATTTATCCTGAAAATGATTTTTACAACCTGCCGCTGATTCTGGAGCGGGATCAGCTGGGCCGCCCCTTTGAGGTGGAGCTGGAGTTTGGTCCGCGTCACTTCAAGGCCCATATCTGGCGGGTGCAGGTGGGACGGATACCGCTCTACCTGCTGGACACCAATCTGGAGGAAAACAGCCCGGAAGATCGCCTGATTACGTCGCAACTGTACGGCGGCAATCAGGAAATGCGGATGCTGCAGGAGATCCTGCTGGGGATCGGCGGGGTGCGTGCCCTGCGTGCCCTGCGGATCATTCCCAATGTCTGCCATATGAATGAAGGCCATGCCGCCTTCCTGGCTCTGGAACGGATCAGGCTGGTGATGGAGAAGCGCAAGATCAGCTTTAACGAGGCCCGTGAGGTAACCCGGGCCGGTAATATCTTTACCACCCACACCCCGGTCGAGGCCGGGATCGATCATTTTCCCACCGAGATGCTGGACAAGTATTTCACCAAGTATATCAAGTCATTCAACCTCTCTCGGGATGAGTTTCTGGGGCTGGGGCGTCAGAACCCGTCAGACCAGTATGAAAGCTTCTGCATGGCGGTGCTGGCATTGAAGCTGGCTGGTCATGCCAATGGTGTCAGCCAGTTGCATGGCGAAGTCTCCCGCAGCATGTGGAAGAACCTCTGGCCTGAGCTGCCGGAAGAACAGTTGCCGCTCAGCTCCATTACCAACGGGGTTCACACCCGTACCTGGATGTCAGGCCAGATGGGCAGTCTGCTGGTACGCTATCTGGGCACCCGCTGGCTGGATGACCCGACTGATCACAATGTCTGGCGCAGGATCGGCAAGATACCGGATGCCGAGATCTGGCGTACCCGCCAGAGTACCCGCGAACGGCTGGTGGATTTTGCCCGCTGTCGTCTGAAGGAACAGTTGAAAAAGGTGGGTGCTACTGCCAAGGAGATCGCTACAGCAGATGAGGTGTTGGACCCGGAGGTGCTGACGGTCGGTTTTGCCCGTCGTTTTGCCACCTACAAACGGGGTACCCTGCTGATGCGGGATCTGGACCGCCTGGACCGGATCTTGAACAACACCGATCGTCCGGTACAGATCATCTTTGCCGGTAAGGCCCATCCCCATGACACCGAAGGCAAAGAGCTGATCCGTCAGATCGTACAGGTCTCCCACCAGGAACGATTCCGGCACCGGATCGTCTTTATTGAGGATTATGACATGGAGGTGGCCCGCCATCTGGTACAGGGGGTGGATGTCTGGTTGAACACCCCGCGCAGGCCGATGGAAGCCAGTGGTACCAGTGGCATGAAAGTGGCCTTTAACGCCGGCCTGAATCTCTCAATCCTGGATGGCTGGTGGTGTGAGGGCTATCAGGGCAATAACGGCTGGGCCATCGGTAAAGGTGAGGTCTACGCTGATCTGGAATATCAGAATCAGGTGGAGAGTGGCGCCCTGTATGACCTGCTGGAAAAGGAAGTGGTACCGCTCTACTACCAGCGCGGCGGTGACGGTATCCCCCGAGATTGGGTCAGCATGATGAAGGCCTCAATGCAGTCGCTTTGTCCGGTCTTCTCAACCGACCGGATGGTAGAGGAGTATGCCCAGCTCTCCTATATCCCCTCCTACCGGCAGTGGACACGGCTTGAAGCCAATGACCTCAAGCTTGCCAAAGAACTGGCAGCCTGGAAAAAGCGGGTCTTCGGAGGCTGGAATCAGGTCGGGATTGAGGCAACAGAAGCAAAGTTAAGTGATTCGGTTGCCGTGGGCAGCAGTCTGCCGGTTGGTGTGACCGTCAGACTGGGTGACCTGAAGCCCGATGAGGTTGCAGTGGACGGCTACTTCGGCGTACTGGATAATCAAGGGATTATCCGTGGAGGCGAGATTGTCCCGCTGGCAGTGACGGAAACGCTGGAAAACGGCCGCTACCGCTTTGCCGGAGACCTTGAGTGCCGCTTCTGTGGACGCTATGGTTTCATGGTGCGGGTGATGCCGAAACATAGTGAACTGGGGTTGATATATGAGCCGGGCTATCTGATCTGGGGCTAAAACGTGCTGCGAAGGCCGTCTGCAGCGTTGTACGGTACTCACTTCCTCGCCTACCTGTTTGGTATGTCTCGGTCGTTGCGCTCCGTACGCCTTGCATACGGCCTTTCTCGCAACGTTTTGTCGAGTGATTTGTGTAAGGCTTCGCCGCCTTGATCTCATCCTTGATTTGAAAGCGGCTGGTGCGGCCTGTGAGGGCCGTTTGGCTTGGTTCGCTGTTTTTTTAGATCAAAGGGTAAGCTGCCGATACATATAACATGGCCTTTCCATCTGACATACAACAGCAGGTCTATGACCTGCTGTCCCGCAGCTCAAACCTGGCGATTGTGCCAGCAGAGCCGATTGAACCGACCACGGTCTGGGGTGGTCAACAGCCGCTTACCCTGGCGCCGGGACAGCGGGTAACGGCTGAAGTGACCGGCCAGCCCCAGGCCGGCAAAATACCGGTCCAGATTGCTGGACAACAGCTGCAGCTTGATCTGCAGATGGCGGTACGTCAGGGGCAGAACCTTGAACTGACCTTTGTCGGCAATGACCCCCGTCCTACCTTTGCCATGGCCCGCCCCGGGGTTACGGCTCCGCCGGTCAGTCTGTCAGATGCCTCCCGCCTCCTTTCCCTGCTGGTCTCCAACGAACAGTTTACCCAGCCTGGCCAGCGTTCATCCCTGCAGAGCATCGGTGATCTGCTGCGGCAGTCAAGCGGCCAGACCAGTGTGCTGGCCAGCTTTCTGGATGACTTTCTGACCTATCGAACCGATGGCCGGTCCGTGGTGGTTGCGCCGGGTGGCTTGCTTGATCAACCGGGTAAAAATGTAGGGGACGAGGCTGGTCAGCCCCCTGCGGCCTCAACAGGTTTAGGTGGTCGGGCAACCGCAGCCTTTGAGGATACCGCCTCCAAGCTGTTGCTGAACCTTGCCCAGCGTGCGCGTTTGACCCTGGTGGATGTGGCGAATCAGCCGCTGGCGCCACTGCCACTGCAGCCGGGTGATGAGGCCAACGCCCTGGTCCAGGGGCGCCTGCCAGGTGGCCGGGTGTTGGTGCAACTGGCTGGGGAGTCGTTAGAGTTGCAGCTTTCAAAGCCGGTGAGCCAGGGCGAGATCTTGCGTCTGGCCTTGGTGACACAGCAGCCAAAGCTGGTGTTTGCCCTGTTGGGACAGCCGGTTCAGGAACAGCCCAGTAACGTCAGTGATGCAGCCCGTTGGCTAAGCGCCCTGGTAAGCAAGGAAGAAGGACAGAACGAAGCGCAGCGTGCGGTTATGGGGCGCCTGCAGCAGGTGGTCAGCAGCCTGCCAGCCGGTTCTTCTGCCCTGGCTGCGATTCTGGATGAGGCGATGACCTACGGTGCATCAGCCAACCTGTCTGCCCGCTCCTTGCAAAACCGTACGGTTGCGGCTGCAGAAGGAAAACTTGATGATGGTGTGCTGAAGCTGCTGCAGTCGCTGATGCAGGGGAATCGGCTTGCCCTGCTTGAACCGCAGGTTCCTGCTGATACACTTAAAGGTTTTCAGGTCGGCCAGCAACTGCGTGGTGATGTTCTACAATCACTGGGAGGTGGCCGGTTCATGGTGCAGGTGGGCGGTCAGGCCATGGAGGTGCTGCTGCCCAAAGGGATGAAGATTGGTGATGGTCTGAATCTGTTCTTTGTGGGTGAGGAACCACCTGCCTTCCTGCTGGTACGCTACGGCAAGGGGGGCGATGCGCTGGTCAGTCAGACCGGTCGCTGGGTCAGTACCCTGCTGGGAATGCAGGACCAGTCAGCTCCCCTCAAAGAGGGATTTGGCATTCTAAAAACGCTGCTGCAGGGGGCACCCGCTGATCCTGCTCAGTTGGAGCAACTCTTGAAACAGGGCTTGAAAGAGAGCGGCCTGTTCTATGAGGCCCATCTTTCCCGCTGGTTTAGCGGTGAGTATTCGTTGGAAGAGTTGCTGCAGGAGCCGCAGGGACGTCTTAGTCAGGAGGCTCGTACTGCTCAGCTGCACCGGCAGGAGGGGACTGATCCGCGTACCATGGCGATTGTCAAGGAACAGTTGGCGACCCTGCAGACCGGGCAACTGTTGTTTCAGGGCGAACTGTTTCCGGGTCAACCGATGGAGTGGCGTATTAAGGATCGGGAAGGCAGAGGACGTGGCAGTGATGGGCAGGAACAGGCCACCCCCTGGGAAACCTCACTTGCCCTGACCCTGCCCAAGCTGGGACGGGTGGAGGTTGCCTTAAGCCTGCATGGAACGCATCTTGATCTGGTGATTGAGGCGGGTCAGGAACGTGCAGCCGGCCTGTTGGAACAAGGACGTGAGGAATTGCAGGAACAACTACTTGCGGCAGGGCTTGAGCCTGGTAGTATTGTGGTGAAACATGGCTCGTGAACGCCAGTTTAATGATCACCGGATGGCTGCAGCGCTGTCCTACAAGCAGGGATTTTATGCACCGGTGGTGGTTGCCAAGGGCAAAGGAATCATGGCGGAGGCGATCATTGCCTGCGCCAAGGAGGCCGGCGTCTATGTGCATGAGTCACCGGAACTGGTGACCCTTTTGATGCAGGTGAACCTGGACGAACATATCCCGGCTGAGTTATATAGGGCCGTTGCAGAGCTGCTGGTCTGGATCTATAAGATGGAGGGAAAAGAAAAAGGATGATGGAC
>DAIQQT010000030.1:0-13630 GCA_036786685.1 Trichlorobacter sp. | reverse complement strand
GAGATGATGATGGCATCCTCCACCGGCTGGGTCAGCATATCGGTAGATTGCGGAAACGAACGTTCATGGATCTCATTGCGGGTCAGGACCGGCAGACGTTCCCAGTCTTCCAGGGTTTCCGGCACTGCCAGACCGCTGTATTTCTCGCCATACAGTCTGGATTTGAGCGCGGCCCTGAAGACCTCCACCGCCTGGGCCAGTTGTTTCTCTTCGGAACAGTAGTCCACGGCCAACTCCCTGGTTTAATCAATGATGTAGCGGTGTTTAATGGTGCCGGTGGTAGCTGTCAGCTCTTCCAGTCTGAGCTTGATCAGGTCTTCACCAATGGAGCGGGTCAGGTTGGCATATTTTGCCTCAAACTCCAGGCTCTGCCCCCGCAGATACTGCAGCAGCGAGGCGTGGTAACGGCTTGTCTGGGCCGGATCAACCGTTCCCTCCACCAGCACCGTGAACTCGAACAGGGTGACTTCACCCTGGTTGACCCGGCGTACCGTGAACAGGCCGGAGTAGCGCATCTCCTGGGGCAGACCGAGGAAATGCTGGTTAATATCCTGCACATTCAGGTTGGTGCCGTAGAAGATGATGGCGTTGGAGGCCCTGCCCCGCACGAACAGGACTGTTTCCGGCAACTCTGCCAGCAGCCCCCCAGGAAGCACCAGATCCCTTGCCAGGTCTGCCTTGTGCAGCAATCCGCCTTCATCACCGGTGTTGTACCGCACCAGCGGCACCAGTTGGTCTTTGGTGACCACAATCTGACCATCCAGAATCTCTATCCGCGCCTTGGGATTGGTTGCCAGCAGCATCGGGGTATCGTCTGAGCCGAACAGCTGCTGCCGTAGCGTGCTGTCGGCATGGATGAACTTTCTCAAACGGATCGTGGCAGCGGTTTCAGCGCCGATATCCCCGGTATCGGCAGAGCCGTAACCGGTCCAGACCACAAAGGGGGTGTCCGGCGCATGCTGGTAGCGCAGCGCCTGGGCCTCACGGAAGGACTCGCTGAAATATTCCCCCACCACCGGAAAAAAACAGGACCCGGGCGGCACTTCCAGTTCTTTTCTGCTGATCAGGGCGGAAATCAGGCCGATGTTGGAGGGGTTGGTGATCCAGAGCACCTGTTCAAAGTTGGTGTAGAAACGGGCATAGATCTCCACCGCCTCAGCCAGGTTCAGGCCGGGGGTGCAGACCGTAATCGGCAGCCGGCCGCTTGCAGCAATCACCCGGAAGGCAGAGGTAATGGTGACACCGGCAAACCAGGTACCCAGGGCCATACAGCAGAGGATCAGGGTCCGCTTGCGATCAATACCGTAGTTGAGTGTCAGCATCTGCTCAAGCGTCTCAAGATACTGCGCCTCGTCCTGAGGGCGCTTTGGCCAGAAAACCGAGCCTGATTTACTGAAACCGGAACTGGAACCGATCAGGTGACAGTCCTGCAGACTGCCATCCCAGCAGAGCTCTTCAATGGGATATTCCAGCAGATAGTTCTGCTTGGTAAGCAACGGCAGCTCCTTGAAAGAGGCGCTGCCGGAAACACCATGGCTGGCAAGAAACCGGCGATAACCGGGAACCCGCTCTATAACCTGACGGGAAAACGATTCAACAGTATCCATGCAACCTCCTTATTCGCTTTAGCTATCAAGATGTCGCTAAACCCAACCACCCCCGGCCCCTCCTTAGCAAGGAGGGGAGCTAAGTCCCCCTCCTGTTTCAGGAGGGGTTAGGGGTGGTAAGGTGTCCGTTTGAATGCAACTTTGAATCAGACAAATTGTTCACGCAGTTCAACAATACGATAGATCATACCGGCACAGATCAGCAGAGCTGCGCCGCAAACCAGCAGTATGGCAGCCGGGTTGAGCAGGTCGGAAAACCAGCCGGTCAGTCCGTAGGCTATTGGCTGGGCTGAAAGCGACACCGCAGTAAGCATGCTGAAAAACTTGCCCCTGACCTCACCCGGTATCACCCGCTGGAACATGGTGATCAGACAGATGTTGGCGCTGTTCAGGGCAAACCCGATCAGGACCAGAGCCACCATAAACAGGGGAAGGTGTTGAAAGGCCGCCATGGCCAGAAAACTGCCCCCCACCACCAGCAGACTTGCCGTAACCAGCCGGGAGATGGTGATCTTCAGTTGCCAGCTGCTTAAGACCAGAGCAGCCAGAAACATGCCGCAGGTAAAACTTGCCAGTAACATGCCGATGCCTGAAGATCCGGCCTTGAATGTCCCTTCACCAAACACAGGGATCAGGACTGAAAGTGATGAGAAAAAGAAATTTATGACCACCAGAGGCCCCAGAATTCTGGCAACCATAGAAATGCTCTGCACGACCTGCCAGCCCTGTTGCAGGTCGGCCAGAAACGACAAGACCCTTGGTGACGGGATATGCTGGTAGCTGATACTGCGGATCAGCAGTGCTGAAATAAAAAAGGAGGTGCCGTTAAAGAGAAAGGCAGAGGTAACACCAATGGCTGCGATCAGGCCACTACCCAGCAGGAAGCCGATGGCACCGCTGGCATTGGCAGAAAGCTGGGTGATGGCGTTGGCCCGCCCCAGATCCTGAGAGGGGACAATGGATGGTAGCATGGCAAGGGTTGCCGGATTGAAAAAGGCAGACGCGATGGAGATAAAGGCGGTCATGACGATCAGTATCGGCATGTTGAGCAACTGGTAGTGGGCCAGCGTTGCCAGGACAATCACCAGCACACTTCTGACACCATCACACCCGATGGCAATCTGTTTCCGATTTAACCTGTCTGAGAGGGCCCCGGCCCAGGGCGAGACCAGCACGGAAGGGAGGGTTGCGGCAATCAGGACCAGACCCAGGGCTGTGCCTGACTTGGTCCAGCTGTACACCAGCCAGATAACGGCCAGGGTGTGTATTCTGTCACCAATCTGAGATATTACCTGACCAAACCAGAAGTTTCTGAAATCCCTGTTCTCCTGCAGGAAGCCAAACATCAGATCTCCTCACTCAGACGCACTCCGGATCTGTACACCTGTTCAAGCTCCGGAACGAAAGGGGAACCGGATGTCTCCGACAGGTCAGCCCAGGTTCTTCAGGGCCTCATCAACAGACCCGAATGTTTTGAAAATAGCCAGAAAACCGGATATTCTGAACACCTCTTCAACGGTCCCTACCAACTGACAGAGCACTAATGAACCATTCTGGGCCTTTATCTGTTTTGCAGCAGCAAGCAGGGAGCGAAGGCCGGCACTACTGATATACTCAAGCCCCTGCAGGTCAAGAACAAGTCGGGTTTCGCCACTGGATAGCCGTTCTGAGAACCAACGGTCAAACTCAACCGTGGTCATGGCATCCATCCTGCCCGTAAGGGAAGCAACGGTTATTCCATTATCTGTGCTGACGGTTATCTGCATGGCGACACCCTCCTTTAACCACGAGGCGGTTTTCAGAATTTCAAGAGAATCAGACCATCACGGGAGGCGCGGCTCCATTCCTTTTTACTGATATGGCCACTTTTATCGGTATCAATCTGATCAAGCAGGCGCTTCTTCTGTTCTTCCGTCATGGCAGCAGAAGCTCCATCCTTAAGCATGTCACGATGAACAACCTGTTTTTGCCCCTTAGGAGTGGCTACGACATGCAGATCCGCTTTCAGCAGTTCGTCCTTACTGACAGAACCGTTTTTGTCAGCATCAAGCTTGGAAAAAAGCTTATCTTCTGCGGCAAAGACAGCCAACGGAATCATCAATGCCACCACCACGACCAGACTACGCACCAACTGTTTCATCTTCAGTATCCCCTTCAAGCATCAATTAAACTGCCTTAAACAACCCCTTTACTCTGGAAAAACGCGGTATATCTTTTATCTTCACCCTTGATATGATTGGTCAGCCAGTTAACCAGAAACTGCATGACATTAATCGGTTGCAATCGGTTGCCTTTTTCAAGCTGCACACTGATCTCTTCAACCTGACGCACCAGATCAGCATGCGCCTGCTTATGTCGAGGGTACTCAGGATAGTCATACTGTTCCATCAAGGCCTCTTCAGCCGCAAAATGACTTTGCGTATACTGCACAAGACCAGCCAGAATGAGATGAAGGGTATCAGCCCCCTGTCCCTCTTTTATCGCCTGATGCAGTTGATTGACCATGGCCACAAGCTGTTGATGCTGATCATCAAACTGCTTGATAGCAACACTGAGCGACTGGTTCCATTCGATGAGCGCCATAGCTGCTGTTGACTCCTTCAACAGTATAAAGTCCAGAGAGTGACTACAGTGCGCTATCCCCCGAGATAGCGGCTGAGTTCTTCACACAGCGTTTGAGGATAGAGCAGACGGGCCGGAATTTTTTCACCGCCAAAAAACTCATCGCGCCACGGCTGGCGCTTGACCCAGGCCATAAGTTGTTCCCAACCCTGCCAGGTTGTAAAATCAACCCCGTGGATATTGGTTAACTGCTCCAGAAATGTCTGTTCATAAGATGCCATGTTGGCAACACTCCCCAAAGTAGCTTGTTGGTCAGTATACCGCGCTTTAGCCTGTTGGCAACCGCCTGAGGATAAAATGCTTGTATAGCATAAAACAAAGATTCAGGTACTAAAAAGCCTCTGCCAACGGGCTGTAACAGCTTTTTCAAGTACAGATCTGATTCACTGCGACTGGAACTTAGCCTTGTCTTTTTCACAACATAGCTTAACAATTGACATCCATACCGCTCCATGCAATAAAAAACCCCTTTTATAAACAAGCGGAGGTGAACGTTCGTGAGCGTTGACGACAAAAAAGTTATCTATAGCATGATGCGGGTATCAAAGTTCTACGACAAAAAACCGATCATCAAGGACATTTCCCTTTCCTATTTTTATGGTGCCAAGATCGGCGTGCTGGGCCTGAACGGCTCCGGCAAATCGACCCTGCTGAAAATCATGGCCGGAGTTGACACCGAGTTTAACGGCCAGGTGGCGCTCTCCCCCGGCTATACCGTGGGCTACCTTGAGCAGGAACCCAAGCTGGACGAAAGCAAAACCGTCCGCCAGGTGGTTGAGGAAGGCTGCCAGGAGATCGTTGATCTGCTGGCCGAATTTAACGGGATTACCGACAAATTTTCCGAGCCGGATGCTGATTTTGAAAAGCTGTGTGACCGCCAGGCGGTGCTGCAGGAAAAACTGGATCACATGGATGCCTGGGATCTGGACTCCCGCCTGGAGCTGGCCATGGATGCCCTGCGCTGCCCCGATGGTGATACACCGGTTAACGTGCTTTCCGGCGGTGAAAGAAGACGGGTTGCCCTCTGTCGCCTGCTGTTGAAAAAACCGGATATCCTGTTGCTGGACGAACCGACCAACCACCTTGATGCCGAGACCGTGGCCTGGCTGGAAAAACACCTGCACAGCTACAGCGGTACCGTTATTGCCGTTACCCACGACCGGTATTTCCTGGACAACGTGGCTGGCTGGATTCTTGAGCTGGACCGAGGCGAGGGTATCCCCTGGAAAGGCAATTATTCCTCCTGGCTGGAGCAGAAGCAGGATCGGCTGGCGGTTGAGGAGAAACAGGAAAGCGAACGCCGCAAGACCCTGAAACGAGAGCTTGAATGGATCAGGATGTCACCCAAGGGCCGCCATACCAAGGCCCAGGCACGGATCAGCAAATATGAAGATCTGGCTGCTCAGGAAGGCGAAACAAGGGGTAAGGATCTGGAACTGTACATCCCTGCCGGCCCACGGCTGGGGGATATCGTGATTGAGGCGGACAATGTCAGCAAAGGTTTCGGTGACCGGCTGCTGTACGAAGGGATGACCTTCAAGCTGCCCCGCGGCGGGATTGTCGGTGTGATCGGCCCTAACGGCGCCGGTAAGACCACCCTTTTCCGCATGATTACCGGTTCGGAAACACCGGATAGTGGCTCTTTCAGGATCGGCGATACCGTACAGGTTGCCTATGTGGATCAGAGCCGTGACAGCCTGAATCCAGATCGTCTGCTCTGGGAAGAGATCAGTGACGGCCAGGAGATGATCCAGCTGGGCAAGCAGACCGTCAATGCCCGCAACTATGTTGCCCGCTTTAACTTTACCGGTGGTGATCAGCAGAAAAAGGTGGGGATGCTGTCCGGCGGCGAGCGCAACCGGGTCCATCTTGCCAAGGTATTGAAAAGTGGCGCCAACGTGTTACTCTTGGATGAGCCGACCAACGATCTGGATGTTAACACCATGCGGGCGCTGGAGGAGGGGCTGGAAAACTTTGGCGGCTGCGCGGTGGTTATCTCCCACGACCGCTGGTTTCTGGACCGGATCGCCACCCATATCCTTGCCTTTGAAGGGGATTCAAAGGTAACCTGGTTTGAAGGCAACTATTCAGAATATGAGGAAGACCGTCGCAAGCGTCTCGGCAGCGAGGCTGACCGTCCACACCGGATTACCTATCGCAAACTGACCCGCTAGCCTTCCGGAGGAAGCATGGCTGACATCGGTATCCCGATCCTGTTGATTGATGATGACCGCTTTATGCGGGCAATCCTGTCACAAACCCTGCAGGATGCGGGATATCTGGTCAGCCAGGCCACCAATGGAAAAGAGGCGCTGGAGCTTTGCCGTACCAACTATTTTCCCATAATTTTAACTGACTGGGTCATGCCGGAAATGGATGGCATCGCATTTTGTCGGGCCTTTCGGGAAAGAACGGCTGAATGTTACACCTACCTGATTCTGTTGACCTCACAAGAGGGGAAAGACAAGCTGATTGAGGGGCTTGAAGCCGGGGCTGACGAGTATCTGCTCAAGCCAGTCAATGAGGCAGAACTGATGGTGCGGCTCAAGACAGCCCGCCGGATTCTGGATCTGGAAAGCTCCCTGCAGAAAAGTCTGGAAGAGATCAAGCAACTTTCAATCAGAGACCCGTTGACCGGCATGTTCAACCGTGGTTATCTGGACCAGCACCTCCCCAATGAAATCCGCCGGGCCGACCGTTATGTGCGGGACTTCTCCCTGATTATGATGGACCTGGATCACTTCAAGAAAATTAACGACACCTGGGGACATCAGGCAGGGGATGCGGTCCTGCAGCACTGCACCCGCATCATTGCCGGTACGATCCGCCGTGAAGTTGACTGGGTGGCCCGTTATGGCGGTGAGGAGTTTGTCCTGATACTACCGGAAACGGACCAAATTGGTTGCCAGGTGGTTGCTGAACGTCTGCGGAATCTTATCGCCACGACGTCCTGCCTGTACCGGGGCGAAAGCCTGAGCATAACCGCCAGTTTTGGTACGGTTAGCAGGTCTGCAAGCGACACCCCCAATGCAGTATCTGCTGACACCATGCTTCATCAGGCGGATCAATGTCTCTATCAGGCCAAGGCATCCGGACGGAACCGGGTTGTAGGTTCAAGTATGTAACAGACAGTCTTGAAAACGGTAACTTCAGTAAGGAGCGTGCCCATGAACTACACCACCTACTTTGCTCGCGGACAAAAAGTGTTTCTTATCAACACCTCACCTGACCGTGACAGCAACCTTTTTGAAGCTTTTTCTGCAACCGTTGTGGCAGCAGACAACAAGCAGTTTGTTCTTCGCACCCGCTATCCATTACACCACGGAGAACTGCACATACTGAAGCCCGGGATGCGCTTCAAAATAACCACTGAAAGTTATGGATCAGGAGTACAATTTGTAGGGGTTGTGCATTCCGTTAACGGCAGAGATTTTATCGTTCATCCAACCGGCCAGCTTGAAATGTACCAGCGCAGCCAGGTTCCCCGCATGGACCTGATTCTCGACTTCAGGACCTTTACCCGCTCTGCCCCGTTGACCTTTTTCCGGCAGGAGTGGGAACGTTACCAGGGCAAGTTATCTGCCAGCAGCACAGAGAAACTTGAGCTTACATCCGGTGAGATCAATCTGGGTGCAGGAGGCTTTCGCCACATAATTGACAAATCAGAACCGTACTCAGACCTTGCCATGGTCTTTATTGACCTTGAACAGGGAACTCCGCCGATCTGCGCCGTTGCAGAACTGCTTTGGCGACGCAGCCTGCCGGATGAAGACAAAATTGCCGTTGGGCAGCGCTTTCTCCTGATCAGAAAAAGTGATCAGGAACGAATTCAGGCTTATATTCAACATTGTCAGAAAAAACAGAGCAAAAAAACGATCCGCCAGAAAAACAACTGGGAGCTGCTTGACCGGATGTTTCATGAATAACCTGTAGAAAGAACAGACGCGCGCTATTCGATTATGAGCTATGACCGTTACTTTACCCGTGGCCAGAACGTCTTCCTGATCAACATCTCGGAAGAGCGGGATGCGTCTGTCTTTGATTCATTTACCGGCAGGGTTGTGTTTTGCAGCGATGACCAGCTTCTCCTCAAAACGGCATACCGCCTGTATGCAGGAGAAATGTCGGGGCTGAAACCCGGCATGCAGTTCAAGCTGACCACAGAAGCAATGGGGATGGGAGTTCAGATCAGGGCAGAGCTTATTGAACTGGTTTCACCAGAAGAACTGAAACTTCGTCCGCTGGGCGAGTTATCCGTCTACCAACGTCGGCAATCCCCCCGTGTTGATCTCTCTCTTCCGCTGCTGCTGGTTCCTCAAAAATCCTCTCTGGCAGCGTTTCAACGGGAGTGGAAACGGGTCGTACAGGACCTGCAGAAGCCTGCCCCGCCACGGCTAAAACTTGCCAGTACAGCCATGAACCTGAGTGCGGGCGGCTTCGGGGTTAACCTTGCCACTGAACCGACGCACCTGACGCTTGTAGTGATTGACCTGCAGGATGAAAATCGGCCGGTCTGCGCCGTGGCTGAGCTGATCTGGCGTAAGCAGCTTCCTGAACAGCAACTGACCGCTTGCGGACACCGTTTCGTTGATATCTTGAAAGAAGATCAGGAGCGGATAGCGGCGCTGGTGGAAAAGCTGGCCGGTGGACGCACATCCGTTGTTAAACATCGCGAGCTTATTGACAGAATGGAACCATAACTAGATTCAGCTATTGCGGAAATGTTGCTCCATTAATGCCTGCAGTGACTGCCTCAGTTCCGTATCTTCAAGATCACTTACCTGTCTGGCAATCTGAGCCTGTTGTTGACTTGAAAGCGGCTTGGGGGCTGGGCGTGAGGTCTCTGCAATGCCGGTATCCTGCTGAATCCTGCCAGCTTTCAGAACAATATCCTTAACCCTGTCATCTGCCAGTATCGTATTTATCCGGTCACGCAGTTCAGTCTTCATAAAGCTTAATTGCTGCATCCAGGGGCCGCTGGCCACAACAACGGTCAATACTCCGCCAACCAGACGTAACGGTCTGGTTCGACCGGCAATAGCAGATCCCACCGCCTGATCCCAGCATTCCCAGATCGCCAGATCTTTGAGACGAGCGCCCAATTCCGGGTTAAGACCGGAACCGGTGAGCAGCTTACTGATCCGCTCAGGGCTGCCTTTGGGGCGCTTTCCTGCCATGTGCCATCCTCCGCTTGTACCAGCCGCCCACTACCTGGCCACCTATTGCAGCAGCCAGAGTAAAGGGAATAACACGCCAGCCAAATCCTGCCAGATGTCGAAAATGAACCACCAACGGAATCGGCAGATGTGCCAGAAACAGCCAGGGCAGTGAAAATTTCTTAAATGATTCCCGCAGATAACCACAGGGTATACTTACCAGAAAGGCACCAAGCACCAGTCCAGCGAAGGTAAATGAATCTTGCATGCAGATCCCCTTTTCGGCATAGTATGAAGTTCGGTTACCATTGTCAATCAGGTCGCATCAGGAGCAACCCCATGGGGCAGCAGGTTGTAAGTGAAGGACAGTACCTTGCCGTATTCAATTCTACCCATCGGGTTCTAAAGGCAGAAAGTCTTCTAAAGAGCAGCGGGCTACCCATCATGCTTATTCCCGCGCCACGTGCGGTGCAGGCAGACTGCGGTCTTGCGATCCGCTTTGACGAAGAGCATCAGGAGATCATCATGGAGCTGCTGACTGAGCAGAATCTGCTGCCGGCCTTTTTGTGCCAGTTCATAAACAACAATTTCGTCACCATCAGGGAGTATCAGCATGAAAACCATTGATTGCCGTGGTCAGGCCTGCCCGGCCCCGGTTATTGCAACCAAAAAGGCACTTGAGGAGTCAGGCACTGCGATACGTGTTCTGGTTGATGATGGCGCGCCACGGGAAAATGTAGGGCGTTTTGTCAGAAACCGCGGGTATCAGGTTATTGAGACCGCTGAAGCAGATGGTTGGTCACTGCAAGTAACCGGACCAGCAGCAACTGAAGAATCAGCTCTGAGCAGTGTAAAAGCTTCAGCATCAGGAGACAGAGTTCTACTCATTACCTCGGACCGTCTGGGTGATGGGCCGGAAGAACTGGGCTACCTCCTCATGAAAAATTTTATTTTTACCCTGCTTGAAACCCTACAGCAACCAGACCGGATCCTGCTCTTGAATAGTGGTGTACTGCTTGCTACAGAAGGAGCAGAGACGGTCGAGGCACTCAAGCGGCTTGAAGAGCGGGGAGTTGAGCTGCTGGCCTGCGGTGTCTGCCTGGATTATTTCAAGAAAAAGGACCAACTGGCAGTTGGGCAGGTCACCAACATGTTCAGCACAGCGGAACATCTGCTGACAGCAAGCTCAGTCATCAAACTCTAGGTACCAGATAATTCTTGACAAGAGCACACTGACACCTCTATAGTTTGCTCCTTTTAGGATACCCTGAGTATATTGGCACTAAATGTTTGATAACCTTTCGGATAAACTGGAATCAGTCTTTAAAAAGCTCCGCGGTCAGGGAGTAATGACTGAGGACAACATCAAGGACGCCCTGCGTGAAGTTCGCCTGGCGCTGCTTGAGGCTGACGTTAATTTCAAGGTTGTTAAAGACTTTGTTGAAAATGTCCGCCTGAAGGCAGTCGGCACCGAAGTCATGCAGAGCCTGGCACCTGGTCAACAGGTGGTCAGAATAGTCCATGATGAACTGATCAGCCTGATGGGCGGTGATCAGGACAACAGCCTTGATCTTGCAGCAAAACCGCCTGTAGTACTTATGCTGGTCGGTCTGCAGGGCGCGGGTAAAACAACTACCTGCGGCAAACTGGGTAGCTGGCTTCGCAAACAGAAACGTCGTCCTCTGCTGGTTCCTGCTGACGTCTACCGTCCGGCAGCTATTGAGCAGTTAAAAACCGTTGGGCGTCAGCTGAATATTGATGTTTTTGACTCACAGGCAGGCCAGGAGCCGGTTGATATCTGCTCGGCTGCAGTCCGTTTTGCTGAATTAAATGGTTTTGACACCGTACTGTTAGACACCGCCGGCCGTCATCAGATTGATGACTACCTGATGGGTGAGCTGGAGCGGATCAAAGCGGTAGCGCAGCCTCGGGAGATCCTGTTTGTGGCTGATGCCATGACCGGTCAGGAAGCGGTTACGGTTGCCAGTGGCTTTAATGACCGCCTCGGCATTACCGGTGTTATACTCAGCAAACTGGATGGCGACGCTAAAGGTGGCGCAGCCCTTTCGATCAAGGCGGTTACCGGAGCGCCGGTCAAGTTTGTCGGCCTGGGCGAAAAACTGGATGCCCTTGAGGTGTTCCACCCGGACCGGCTGGTTTCGCGCATTCTGGGGATGGGTGATGTTCTTACTCTGGTTGAGAAGGCCCAGTCTGCCCTTGATGAAAAAGAGACTGAGCGCCTCACCCAGAAGCTGAAGAAAAACCAGTTTGACCTTGAAGACTTTCTGGCCCAGCTGCAGCAGCTTAAAAAACTCGGTTCACTTGAGTCCATCATGGGGATGATTCCCGGTATGGGCAAGATGATGAAGCAGATGCAGGGTGCACAGCCCAGTGAGAAGGAAATGAAGCGGATTGAGGCGATTATCCGCTCCATGACTCCTGCTGAACGGGCAGATCATGGCATTATCAACGGTAGCCGCCGCCTGCGTATAGCCAAAGGTAGTGGCACAACCGTGCAGGAAATAAATCTGTTGCTGAAGCGATTTACTGAAGCGCAGAAGATGATGAAGCAACTGACAAAAATGGGCCCTAAAAACCTGATGAAGGGAATGGGGGGCCTGCCAGGGCTTGGCAACCTGGGTGGACTGGGCAAAGGGATGTTCCCTTTTGGCCGTTAATAAACTGATACTCTAACCAACTCGCATTTTCATAAAATCGAGAAACAACGCAGGAGGAAACACACAATGGCTACAAAGATCAGACTGCAGCGTCACGGCGCCAAGAAGCGCCCTTTTTATCAGGTAGTGATTGCCGATGAGCGTTCACGCCGTGATGGCCGCTTCATTGAAAACGTTGGTTACTATGACCCAACCAAAAATCCAGCTATTTTGAAGTTGAATGTAGAAAAAGTAATTGCCTGGCTTGACAAAGGTGCGCAGCCTACCGACACCGTCAATCAGATTTTGAAAAAAGAAGGCATCCTGGAGAAGGCAGCCCAGGCAGCCTAGTAGAACGCTTCTTGCTCTATCCCGGCTAGCCCGGACACTACGAAGCAGAGGTACGCCAGATGAAAGCACTTGTCGAAACCATCGCGCAGGCTCTTGTCGACGACCCCTCCAAAGTGGTCACCTCCGAAGAGATGGAGGAGGACACTCTGGTTATCAAGCTGTCCGTGGCTAAAGAAGACATGGGACGGATTATCGGCAAGGAGGGGCGTACGGCCAAGGCGGTCCGGACACTTCTGAATGCCGTTGCCACTCGGGATAACAAGAAGGCGATACTGAAGATCATCGAGTAATGGATGTTTCCGACAAGAACCTGATTGCCGTCGGTCGTATCAGTGGCACCCATGGCATTAAAGGCCAGTTGAGGCTCCACTCCTACTCCGGCAATCTTGAAAGCCTGCAGGCAGCAAAAAGCCTAGTGCTACGTTCTCCTGCTGGTAATTCCCAACAGGCTCAACTCAAACGGGCGGCTTTTCATAGCGGCAAGTTTTTGCTGACTCTGGACGGTTTTGACTCCATTGAAAAGTCTCAGGAACTGACCGGTTGCGAACTGTTTCTGCAGCGCGATCAGCTGCCTGAACCAGACACCGATGAATACTACTGGCAGGACCTGATTGGCCTTTCAGTGGTAACAACGGAAGGGCAGGAGCTGGGTATTCTTAAAGAAATCATGGAAACCGGTGCCAATGACGTCTATCTGGTTCGCAATGAAACGACCCGGCATGAATATCTGATTCCTGCCATAGCCAGCGTGATAACCAGCATCAACCTGCAAACCGGCTGCATGATCATTACCCCGCTTGAGGGGTTGCTTGATCTATGAGATTTGATATTCTGACCCTTTTCCCTGACATGTTCGGGGGACCGTTTGGCGAAAGTATTATTCGCAGGGGACAGGACAAGGGGCTGATTCAGATCGGCCTGCACCAGATTCGTGATTATACCGTTGACCGCCACCGCACCGTTGACGATGCACCGTACGGCGGTGGAGCCGGTATGCTGATGAAACCGGAACCACTTTCGGCAGCTATTGAATCCGCTAAAAAGTTGAACACAGCCGCCACTGTTCTTTTAACAACACCACAGGGGAGACCGCTGACCCAAAAGCTGGCCCAGGAGTTATCCCTCAAACCGGGATTAATTATTATCTGTGGCCGCTATGAAGGGGTTGATGAACGGATCCACCAGCACTATGTTGATCAGGAAGTCTCAATCGGAGATTATGTTCTTTCCGGTGGTG
>DAIQQT010000029.1:0-13906 GCA_036786685.1 Trichlorobacter sp. | reverse complement strand
ATAAAATCAACGGGTTACAGTTAATTCTGTAACCCGTTTTTTGTTCCAAAATAGCAACATTTAGCAACGCTGCTTTTACGGTGTCGGTGCAGGTACTCTTTCAACCCTGTAGAGGTGCTCCACCTGGGTCAGATCGGTTGCCGTGATGACCAGCTGTTTGTACTCTACCCGGCTGCCAGGGGTTAGGCAGGTATTGCTGGCTGCAGGTATAATTATGGTTGCCGTTGGTCCGGTTATGGTGATCGTGGTTACTGGTATGATTTCGGCATCTGTTCCGGCATCAATCAGCCGATAGCTGGCAGATGATGGCGTTGCAGCGTCGCCGTTTTCATCCTTAAATGTGGCCGTTACAACATATTTGGTCAGTTCTGGTATGGTGTCTATGGTCATTTTGTCACCTCAATTGTTGAGTACGTTCCTGCCGTGCTGATAGTGAGCCAGACAGATTCTGTGTCTACTGATGCGCGTGATCCTGATGTTGTTACACTGCCAAATTTAGCGGCAAGCTCTATTTCAGGCCATGTAGCATCAAGCAATATTTGCATCTGACGGTTGTTGTAGGTTTGCGTACCCGCCCCGGCAAATCCGGCAACTTCAAACATGCCTGCCATTCCGCTTGCAATATACTGGCTGGCACCGGTTGCATCTATTCCGGATATTGAAACGCTGACAGGCAATCCAGACCCGGTAAGCTGTCTGAATCCTGTGGCGTTGTTGCCGATAACCAAAAAGCTGGCAGGGTCTCCGGTTGCAGTCACATGCAGCAGCGCGGTTATTGCTCCAAAAGCATCCGATCCAGTTATTGTCATGCTGCCGGGCAGCGCTGAACCGATCAGGCCAAGCAAGCCGCTGGCATTTGAACCGTTGATTGCAAACGCCGATAATGAACCGCTGCCGACAATCTGCCTGATTCCGCTGGCAGTCGATCCGGTAATTGATAGTGAGCCTGGCAGCCCTAATCCTGTTAATGCCCTTAATCCAGCTGCATCAGCTCCGGTTATGACAAATGCGGCTGCTGTCCCGCTGCTAGCCATGCCCCTTGCTCCGCTGCCAGCGTTGCCGGTTATGTCAAAAGTTGCAGCATTGCCAGCACCATAAAGGCTTCGCAAACCTGATGCTGATGCACCTGCTATGGTAAAGGCGGCCGGACTGCCGCTGCCAGTTATACCGGTTGGCGTTGCAGCATCAAAAAACGCATCTGATGCAATATCCGCAATGCCGGATGTGGCGGTTAATTGCAGCCTGCCAAAGCGGGTTAAACCTGTGTTTTCAGCCCATCCAACCGCCATGCTTTACCCCTGTGCAAATGCCATGCTGCCCATAATTATACCGCTGGATGTGGTTGAGCCCTGATGAATAAAGTTTAGTGCTGTGTCGTCCTGAATCTGCGGGAAACCCAGTGCTGCAAAATCCAGCACTGTTGCAACGTTGGCAATAGGCATAGGCAGCATTGCAATCCGCTTCATAAGTGTTACCCCAAAGCTGCCTGCTGTGCCGGTTGACGCCGACAAAGTTACCGACTGAACTGATTTTACACCGGTATCGCCTGATTGCAGCGGAACTTGATACATCCGGTTTGCTGGCATACTGGTAATGTGTGCCGTGGATACTGTATTGCGCCCTGATGTATTATCAGAGTTGGTATACTGAACAGTGACGTTAGATGCTGTTGATCCTGTGGCAGTATAACACTCAATCCATACCTCCAGTCCGGTTCCGTTTGCATCCGGCCTGGTAAGCGTCGGGAATCCGGTCACAGCCTGTGCTGTATTTAGAATGCCTGAAAAACCTGAACAGCTCCATACGCGATCATACAGATGCAGCACTCCTGCAACCGATGATACACCCTCCCACTTGGCAAAATATGAAAGCGCCGGGGCAGTTGGATTTACGCCTGTTGGTAAACCAACCTGACTGTCAACATGCAGCGTACCACCAGCGGAAGCAGCAGCTGGTATTGCCATCTGGCCAAAACTGGTTACAACAGCACGGTTGATATTTACCCATCCGGCGGCCACATTTGTGGCAGAAGGTAAAAATATAGGAAATCGCTGTGCTGTACCTAGTGCAGCAGTTAATTGATCCATTGTTGTAATAGCCATTATACAGCCTCCAGATACATAGGATCAAAGCCGCCTTCTATGCCATTAAGGAAGTACACACCGTCAACAACATCAATTATTGTGTATTGCCCGGTAAAGGTCAGGCCAAACGGCGGCTTTATGATTACTTTATCGCCTGGTTGCATCTGTGCCCCCTTTATGACAGTGTTAAAATTGTGCCGCCGGTTGCGGTGTCGTTAAACTTAAAAGTATATGTTTCTCCTGCTTGCAAAGAAACGGTAGAACCATGATCCCACCAGCCTACTAGGTTATCAGATGCTGCTGTGTCGTTGTACAGCACCAGATAACGGAAAGTGCCCATTGCGCCAGTTGCGGTAAATACCACTTGATCAGCGGCTACCGTTGTGATTCCTGATGATTCTGTGCAAGTCAGGTTTGGAACTGCAGCACCGCCCGTGGTGTATCCGTTGCCGTTGGCAATCTGCGTAATGTTTGCCAGCACGGTATTGGTTGCAACCGGTGCAGAGTTTGTCAGTGCCAGCTTAAAGGAATGCGTGCCGAAAACATGCACCCCTTTTGCTACCTGCTCGCTAAAATCCTGGAATTTATTGAATGTTCCCATGTTGCACGCTCCTTGAATTTATATTGTAATACACTAATAATGCCTCATATCCTCTTCAGTTATTGCAAACCCCCGCATAACCAGCGCCACACCAACACACACCACCAGGGGGATCAGCCAGTCAAACAGGCTGGACCAGGTCCACGCCCTGGGATCAAATCCACCGTACCATGGCATGTTTGCCCTAAGGTGGCCACCCAGTTGTTCTATCCAGCGGTATTCAGCCTGGGCCTGTTCGCGGCCTATAAACAATGCGCTGCCAAATGCTGCACCGGCATTGGTCTGTCCGCAGATCCAGCCGATGCCTATGCAGACCAGGGCGATGACAACATGCTGCAAAACAGTCCAATCCATAGCAAATACCCCTAAATTGCAGTTGTAAAAGTCCACTGACAAAGCGTACCGGTGTCAGTCATACCGACAAGGCAGCTTGACAGCCCAATAGACTTAGGCACGCTGCAGGTGTAGGTAGTCAGGTTGCTGGCATCGTAGCTCTTGTGATAGATCATGCTTGGTAGCGTGTAGATTGCATTACTGGTGTTTACAAAAGCACCAGGCGTGCTATCAACAACCCAAGCAGATCCGTTCCAGTAGCTGCTGCTGCAGGTGTACTGGCCTGATGTTAACGCCACAGTCAGGCCGAATGTCACGTTGGGAGTGGTATTAAATGCACCGCCATCAGTGCCGGAAACATCAGCTGCGCCAACAGAAGGGGTAACACTATAGATATTAAGCGCACCAGTGGTGAAAGTGCTTTGGCACACCCCACTCACGTCAGTCATTGCCGTACCGCAACTGGCTGTTGTCTCGCCATCGGTCTGCAGGGTAGCCAGAGTATTTTTAACAACCTTATAGGTATAACTGGTGCTTGGCGCCAGGTAGGCGGCACTGGTTATTACTCCGCCACCGGGCCAGCTGTTTGCAGTAGTTACACCATTTACATACATATATGAACTACTGGTGCTGTTTGGGTATTTGTTAAAGGTAAGCGTGATAGGCCCACCTGCAAAACCTGTAGCGCCATTGGCAGGTACTATTGATGATACGGCAAGCGGAGCCGGAGCCAGTGCGCCAATAGTCAGAGTACCAACCACCACCACTCCGCCATTGGCCTGAACGTAATAGTTGATGTTGTTATTGGTATCCCTGGATTCATACGTCCGCTTGTACGGGTTGGTATCTGTTTTGGGCTGTGCCGTAATGGGTGTGTCTGACGGTGATGTCCGCAGTTTTGCCCCGGTCACGTTACGGCTGCCTAAGGCCGGGTCATACATAAGCACTCTGCCGTTGTCTGGCATAGTGGTGGCGTCTGGGTAATTGTAATATTGCTGGCTAGCTGCAAAAGCCATAGCAGGCAGCAATAGCAGGGCTATGATGATGTTTTTCATGGCATACCTCATGTAGTCAGTTCGTTTCCTGATTCATCAACCAGCACGTTAAAGGATTCATCCACCAGTATCAGCGGTGTTGCGTTGATGGTTATGAGTGGATAGCGTATGTATGTAGGCACTGTTATTGGCATCAATATGCCCAATATGAACCAGAAAGATAGAGAGTGTCGGGGTGTAAGGTGCTACCAAGAGTAATAGGATATGGGTAAATTCTGATACTCCCGTTTTGATTACTAAGTTGCGCCATTGGAACAGAAATAGCTAAATCAGTTCTATTGGCAATTACACCAGGACCACCAGCAAGCGATGGGCCAGTAAATGCGTAAGGCAGACCAGAAATATAGTCACCTGCTGATATATCAATAGTACCTGATGATGCTTGGATCTGAAGCTCGAAAAAGATCAAATGACCCACTCTTGAAAAAACCCCAGACATAGACCAACTACCAGTACCAGAAAAACCTGAAGCTACAGGGGTCCACGTCCCACGTACAGATGCTGTATCAACAATACCCCATGAAATACCATCACTGACTATGGTTAACGATGCATATCTTGACCACAATGTTACTGTTGATAGGCCATCAATGGTAAATGCTCCGTCTGGGTCAATTGTTATCATGCCTCCGCCAGAGTTGGTTTTCCGGAATGTCAGCTTGCATCCCTTCACCAGCGTAGGGTCAGGAATGGATATGGTATATCCGGTTGAGTCCGTAGTGTTTACCTGGATCATGTTAAATTCGTAGCCGATACTGTCAGCAGTGATGGCATATGAGGTTGTACCGGCAGGTGCCGTCAATGTTATGTAATTTGTTGATCCCAGATTTAGCGGGCCTTTATCTATCCATGCGGTATTGGTGGAGTTTCTAACTTTCAGTCTACCTGTAGTTGTGTCAGCCCAAAGCTGATACGGATATGTAGTTACTGGTGCCGTTGCCCCGCTATTGCAAGATGCCAATGCCTGCAAAGCAGCATTTACAGCTGCTCTGTATGCCACACCTGTATTTGCATCTGCCGTCGTAATGTCAAAATCATGCTGGCTCATAGTTTCCCCCTAGTATCCAAGTGCCTCAATATCCACGGTACGGGCTACGCCAGTGCCGCCATTAAGAACCTGAATGGTGAATTGTGTTGTAGATATGCCGGTAATCTGTGCAGTGTCGCCAGATTGGGCGTTGCGTATGGTTGCTCTCACAAGTGGCTCAGCAACAAAAACAGGTGTAAATGCGATGGTGGTTGCGGGACTTGCCGCCAGTGCCACCCCTGGCATTAACTGACTACGGTATGGCAAATACAGCTTGAAATGCAGCGCCGAAACCTGCACATAGCTGGTCTGGACGGTGCTGGTTATGACAAGTCGGAACCGGAAAGCCCTTGCAGAGTAATCACCTATGCTGAACGCTTGCCATGAACCGAAAGAAGATCCATCTTGCGAAAGCGATATTTCCGGTCTTACTTCGCAGCCCTCTGCGTTGCCAGTTGATCCAATAGCGTCAATATTTGGAACTGCATCCAGATCGACAATACTGTCCCAAACAGTCTGAGTGTCGATACCGGTAAAATCTACTGAACATAAACAACGCACTACCTGTACTGACCCTAGATCTATCGTGGTTGCTGATTGATAATATCCTACTGCAGAGGTTCCGTCCCATGTAGACAGGTCAAGGTCCAGTTTTCCAGAGGTGACACTGCATCCGGTTTTTGTTCCGCTAAAGGCAGTTTCCTCTGCAATGTCCTGCTGCAGATGGAATGATGACAACCCAGGCATTGCCACAACCACTGAAGCTGCATTCAGGCTATACAGGTTGCTGGTATCCACGGCTTTAATCATGTATTTACCGTCCTGTGCCGCGGGCAGGGTAATGGTTGAGGTATAGGCATTTGCCACAAACTGGCTGCTTTCCCACGCTGCTGACCCGGTGTTGTAGCGCACTTCGTAATGGTCAATATCAACATCAGCCACCGGCAGCCAATCAAGCCGCAGGGCTCCGCTGGTGGTGGTGGTAGCTGCCAGCCCGGTTACATCTGCAGGTCGGGCGGTTTTTCCGACAATATACAGGCTTGCCCTAGTTGCCACTGCCAGATCCTGCTGGCGTGAATCCCACCCAATGGTGCGCACGGCAACATAAGCGGTTGCACCGTCTGTAACTTCTGCTGTGGTGCTTGATATTGCGGCACCAAAAAGGCCCAGCGATTTATTATTTACAAACACCTCCACAGCCCTTACCGCAGGGCTATTAGTAGGCGGTGTCCAGGTTATATCCAGTATGGTTATGATCAGGCCCGATACTTTTTTAACCAGGCGCTCTGCCAGCAGCAGGCCGGTTACATTTGGCAGGGCAGGGGTGCTGTAGTTTATGGTTGGCACAACCGGCTCAAGGGTGTCAGTGTTCCACAGGGTTTCATTGTAATCAGTAAGGGTAATTTTGCGCTTTAAGTCACCGGCAGAATCAATATCTGTCACCCGCATTGGCTTAACCAATGTATCTACCGGTCCAACGGCATAGGGGTCAAAAGGATCAGGTACAACCGCAAACGGGACGGTTATTGTAAGGGTGGTATAGGCCCCTGGCACATCAGCAATCACACGTTCAACCAGCGTGTTGTCCAGCAGGCGAAGCATAATGCTGTAGTTGGTTCCGGCCAGCAGCGTAACTTCTTTATCAAGGGTTACGGTGGTGCTGGTGGCAGATACTATCCGGCCACCTGCGCCACACATCGGCACATCATGCTGCACGTTAATAACATCACCCAGGGTAAAGGCAATGCTATCAATATCCATCTGCACGGTAACCACCCGCAGCATGTTCTGGGTGGTGGCCAGATAATAACGGCAGTGCCGCCATATTTCTGATGGCCTGATTACCCCTTGCAGCTGCAGTGACGCATTGCCCCAGCCGACAGGCGCATCAGGGTTGATGATGGTCAGCTTGTCTCGATCAAGATTTTTTTCAAGGTTAAGGAAATCAGCCTCAATACTGCCAGCTCGATCTTCCAGCGGCAGGAAGGTTTCCTCAAACGAATCAAGGCCAATGTTGCCAACCGTAATCAGCGCCACCGGATCAGATGGCTTGTCTATGGCCACAGTTATGGTTTGACCGCGCCAGTACGGAACTGCCCGTCCAATTTTTGCCACTGCCAGGGCGGCGTCCCACATATTAACGCTGCTGTCAAAACTGCCGTTGTAGGTTAGGCGGGCTTCTGTGCCACCACTGCCGTCCGGCACCAGATCATCGCAGTATTCAGCCCATTCGACCCATCTATCCAGATCAAGGCCAGCGGGGTCATAGGCCCTGTACCCAAGTACCGTAAGGTCATTATCAAAAATAGGCTGGGTCAGAATATCAAAGCAGACCCAGGCAGGGTTACTGGTGGCAACAACAGACCAGGCAGATCCATCATAGACCCTGCAGAGCTTGCCAGCTGTTTTACATTCAAAGCTAAAACTGCCAGAAAGCTGATCAGTAGCCAGTGCCCGTAACCCCACCAATGCTTCACCAGGGTAGGTAAAATCATCCAGCACAACTTCCTGCACGGCCAGCAGATAAAAATCATCACCATAGCGGGTATCTGTATATTCAGCAGTAAGCCTGGTAATTCGTACCTCATATTTGCCCACCTCAAGACCGTTGGCCCTGCAGGTGTATTGCAGCGTGCCAGTTTGCGCACCGCTTACCACAGTATACGGGTTTATAATATCCGCTATGCGGATAGGGTCACCAATCCAGCGGTAAGTGGCAAGATTCCACTCTCCAAAGATAACAATATTTAGCTGGTATTGCTCACCCTCATAATGGGCATTAGGGTCAGTACCGCCGTTTCTTACTTCTGACCAGACTGTTTCATACCACCCATCTACCCACATAGTGCTGGCTTCATTAAAATATCCATCATGCCAGATTTCAGTCCAGCCACCGATAGACCAGTACCCGCCATCTGATACCTTAATAGTGCCAGGTGATGTGGCAATATGCGTCCAATCAACATCACCCTGTTTGCGTACTTCTATAGAAAACTGCACACCCAGGGCAGCCATGTTGCCGTAGGTATCAAAGTAGTACAGGCCATTTGGAAACCCCACCGTTATATCCAGGGTATCAAAATCAGCACCAATGGTGGTGTAGGTTACCGGGGCACCATAAACAACCTTTGTGCCCTGGGGGTATTCCGTTATCGTATCGCCAAAATTGGGCACCGGTTCCTGGTCAAGATACCCAAGGCGGGTATGCAGGGTAATACCGGTGTAGTTTTCCATTGGCTGGCCGTTTATTTTGATATCATACGGCGCACTTACGGGCCCCTCACCAAGACTGATCAGAGCGTTAATATACTGCTGTGTGCCTATGTTTTCGCGGTATACCCCAATAATGTTTCCGGTGATCCTGCTTATGCCGTAACGCCACGGAATAGGTATACCCTGCTGCTGTGTGGTTTGGGGGTTCCAGCTGTATGATTGTGATTGACTATTGCCCTGGTAACCATTGTCAATGGCAGATTGCTGGCCATGATCATACCCGCCCAAAGCGCCATAGATTGCCATGCCAATAGTCATGTAGGCCGACATAAATGCCATTTTCCACAGGAATCCGGTTACCGGCCAGAGCGCGGGCACAAAGACTGAAACTATGGTGGATATTACCGCCAGCACCACCAGCCCCACGGTGCGCAGCACGTTTTTGCTGTCTGTGCTGCCGCCATGCAGGTACGGCACCACCACAACCTGCTGGCCAGGTACCAGGCGGGTTTCTGCATACTGGTCTACTGGTACCTGCACACCGTTAATGGATACGGCAAATCGTACCGATTCACGTTCTGTGATGATCGCTCCGGTGTTGTCCAGCAGATCTGCCACGGTTGCACCAGGGTGGTACTGCCACTGCACAGAATCCTTGCTGGCGTGGTTCAGCGGATCATAGACGCGGGTCAGGGTTATGACCTGATCACTCATACCGGCAACCCCCTAAAGCGGTAAAACCCGCGCTGTTTGTCCTGCCAGATCGGGCTGCTTAATGCTTCGCAGGCCACGCTGATCTTGCTGGTAATATGCACAAAGCGGCCATGCCCGACATAGACACCGCAATGGGTAACAAAGCGAGGCAGGATCTGAAACAGTATAATGTCCAGTTCCTGCGGCATAACCACGCGATCAAAATACCTGTGAGCGCCATCTGCAAAACCATTGGCCTGAAATTCATTGTCAGCACTGCTGGCGTAATCAGGCAGGGCAAGTCCGGCGCGTCGATACAGTTCAACCGCAAGGCCGTAGCAATCAAAGGCATCAGGGCCGCGCCCGCCGTATTCAAAGCGCTTGCCCAGCAGATCAGTATAGTTTGGTATGTGCCTCATACCAGCCTGATCCCCTGGCCGTCCAGACCTGGATGGCCACCAAAACGCGAAGAATTGCCAAGGGCCTGGCAGCGGTCAAGGGTGCCGTCGCAGCTTGTTTCTGATCCGGCATAGCCACAATGCGGACCTTTGAATCCGTATGGGGCAGATACAAAACGGCAGTGCATGGCAATGTATTGATCTGGTGGAAAACGGCGCTTCAAAGGGTTGACCGCCCCCAGGGTAAAGGTCACCCACTGGGCGGTGCATTTACAGGCCACAACCGAAAGCGTGGTGGTCAGATCTGCATAATCTTCTGCAAGGTTAGCCGTGTTGACAATGCGAAGCACCACAGTAGCGCCAACACCGCCATTGTAGGCTTCAACATAGGTCTGCATGGTGCGGGTTGCGTTGGCAACCATAAGCTGGATGCTGGGGATCTCACCCTTGCTGCTTTCTTTGGGTGGTTCTACGGTAAAGCCAAATGCAACATATGTGCGGGACTCAAAAACGACATCCTCGTTGTTATTAACGAGATACATCGTGTCTTCGCCTTCAATGGCTATGTCCAGCAGTACCAGCCATGGATCTGATTGATCCATCCGGTTGGCAGCCCGTAAAAGTGCAGGGGGTAATGGTCTCATTATTTTACCTTCACTATTTTATGTTTTGGCACGATTCAGCTTTTTCCAGTATTCTGGCCAGCGCTTCGTCCTGGATCAGCCACCCCTGCCACGGAGCTGATTCGTTCTGCTGTAATCGGATTACCTGGTTTCCCCGAAGGTAGTGGCTGTCCTGAGAGCAACCGATCAATCCGGCCATTAACAGCATCAGCATCGCCATTACCGATAGCAGCCCGGCCTTGTTGGACATCATCATAGGATTGCTCCTGATCACGTTTTGGTTGGTTGGCCTGCCATTGCTTCAAGCCGAACAGTATAATAGCCAGCAGTGAAGCAATGGCCGCGCCCCATTCCATTACTGCGGCACCGTCCCGCCGGTAACAGCGCTATCCTTGGCAAAAAAGCCCATCAGGACCGGACCAAGAATAGCCAGAATCTGACCAATGGTCTTAAGAACAGCATCGTCTGTCTGTGACAGCCCCATACCGCAGGCGGTGATTGCTCCAAAGAGCGTTGTTTTCCAAGATTTCATAGCGATAATCCTTTCTCTTGCTGGTTAGTTTCCAACTTCCAGGCTTCAAAGTCTGATTTTCGTTGTTCGCACCAATCAGCCCAGGGGCTGGTAGGGTGCTTGTGTCGGCTACAGTAGTTGCTGCCAGGTAAAAACTTTGGGCATTTTTTGCAGAATTTTCCGGTACTCATTGCTTGGCCCAGACCTTAATACCAAGGGCCAGCGCCACAAACACACCGCCCACAATAACGGTGATCACACCCTTTAGTATGTTGCTGCGGGTTTCCTTTAGCAGGTTCAGCAGATCACGCACTGCTGCTACTTCATCATCACTAAAAGAGCATTCGCAGTGGTTGGCAGACAGAACCTTCGCAAGGGCCTCAATATCTGCGTCGGAGAGTGTGCGTTCTGGTGGCATTGGTGGCTCCTTTAGAATCCCTGTTTGTAAACGGTTCTGCCGTGCTCTTTAACGGCGGTAAGCTTCTGGCGGCGTGGCATTTTGCTGGTAAAGCCCATATGTATCCAACCTGATTCACCAAATTCATAGATAACTTGATCATAATCAGGAATGTTTTCAGCACACCAGCGGCATACTTCCAGCACTGACACACCCGGTATGATGAAGTCAGCCGCGTGAGCAAAACGGTGGGCGCTGGTTGGTGATCCTCCCACGGCCTTATTCACCGCTTCCGATCTGAAGCAGCTATGTACCTGTACCGGTTTTCCAAAGTGAGCGCGGACCATTTCAAGCCGCTCTGCCACATGCAGTATGTTTGGCATCAACTCTGCCGGCGGATGATTTTCAAGACCCATCCGGGTGGCGGTGTTGCTGCGGGTAAGTTCTGCCATGGTGAAATGTTCGGTTATTTTAAGGTGCATGGTTTAAGCCTCCTCAAGTTCTATTTCTGCGGACCACTGGTTGTAGCGCACCCCCTGCCAGGTAACGGGCTTGATCCGCACATTATGGCTGGCTGTGGTTATGGGGTGCGTCCAGGCAAAGACCGTACTGCCGTGGCTGGTGGATGTGTAAAAGAAGGTATCAAGCAGTGCTTTGTCTGCATCAGTAAGCGCCTTATAGGACAGCTTAAACGTGCGGATGGCGCGGGTATGACGCGGACGGGTCTGCTGATAACCTGCCTCTGATTCGGTTTTAATCAGGTTGTCAGTTGTTTTTTCTTCAATCGGGTAAACCGGCTGACGGCTTAGTGTGGGCCAGGTTGCCATTAGTAGGCACCTCCGCCAGCCATCAGGCCACGCAGCGGGCCATTGTTCTGCACATCCTGCAGGATGGTGTTAATGACAAATGACTTGCCATCAAACTGCATGGGGCCAGATTTTGCGCTGACATTCTGGCTGCTCTGGTTGATGACGTTTACCTGCACACTCATAGCCTGCTGGCCACCGCCTGCAGTGCGAACTCCCAAATGACCGGAACTGGTGCGGGCCAGTGGCATGATAGCCTCTGGACCAGCCTCACCCATCAGGCCAGCACCACCGGCCATGCCAAACAGGGTGGGGCTCATAACAATGCCACCGGTTGCGAATTTCTGTACCCCGCCGTCAAAAGCACCGCCCTTGGCGAAAAAGCCAGAAAACAGACTGCCAGCTGCTTCTGCCAGCGGCTTGGTAATGGCAGACCGCACCGCTATACGGATCAAGTCCGTAATGATGCTATCAGCCAGATCTTTAAAGTTGAGCTTGCCGGTTTTAACAAAGTTGACAATGGCATCCTCAAGCCCTTGAAAAGCACCTTTAACGGCATCACTGATCTGCTGACCAATATTTGAGGCCATATCAGCATACTCTTGCAGGCCCTGCTTTAAGCCTTCCCACCCTTCACGCAGGCGCAGGTTTCTGTTCATGCTGTTAAGTTCGGAATTAACCTTGCTCAAGGCCTCGGCCTGGCTGTTATAGGCTGCCACTTCTCCGGCGGTATCTTTAGGCATGCTGGAAAGCTGGTCTGCCATCAGCTGGCTTTTTTGCTGCATAACCATAATCTGCTGCTGCATGGCCTCTGTTGCGGTTATGGTACCGGCTGCCTCTTGCTCTGCTATTTTTGCAGACTGTAGGGTTAGGGCGCTTTCTTTGTTGGCAAGTAGTTGCTGGTCGTATTTTTTGCGCTCTTCGGCATCAGCCAGCTCCGCCTTTTGCCAGGCGTCATGCTCTTTCTGGGTGGCCTTAATCTGATCCTGCTCATACTTGTAGCGATCACGGATATCATCGGCCTCGGCCTTGCGCCAGGCTTCGGATTCACGCCGGGCATCTTTGGTAGCTTTTGCTGCTGCCCTTGCTTCGCCTTTGCTATCCAGTTGGATAGACCGGTCTTTTACAATGGCTGAATCAGATGATATCTGCTGACTGGTTATGATTGGTTTGGCTTTCTGGTTATTGAACAGCCAATCTGTACCGGTGGTGTCTACTCCGGTACCCAGGCCAAGCATAGCGGTATCAGTAGCGCTTAGTGGCTGACCTTTGCTTGATGATCCACGGTTGGTAAATGGATGGCGGATAGTCTGGTACAGCTCTTTTATTGAGGTAAATATCCCCTTTACAGATTCTAGATCGCGCTTGATCGCTTTAAGGGCGATGGTAAATGCCCCTTCGCCACCAGACTCCATAACCGTTGTTTTAAGATCAAACCAGGCAGTTTTTAGGCGCTCTGTTTCTGCAGTAAGACCTGATACTGCTTTCTCGCCAGCCGGAAAGGTCTTTTGCAGCTCTGCAGCAAATTTTGGCAGGAAGTCATCTGATACAACCTTGCCTTGCTCTAACATCTTGCCAAGTTCAGATGTAGAAACACCCATAGCACGGGCAGCAATCTGGAAAGCACCGGGCAACCGCTCTCCAAGCTGGCCGCGCAGTTCTTCTGACTGAACAGTACCTTTGCTGATCATCTGGCTGACTGCCAGCAAAGCGCCGTTCATTTCATCAGACGAAAGGCTTAGAGCACGTCCGGCACCAGCTACTGCGCTGAATATGGCCTGTGTTTTAGCACCTTCAAGTGAGGTGCCTTTTGCCGATGCGGTAAGTTTTAAAAAAGCCTGGGCGGTGTTCTGCAGATCCAGACCAAGCCGGTTTGATTCACCACGTACAAAGGCCATTGCGTTGGCACCTGATGTGGCACCACCAGTGGCGATATCAAAGCTGTTGCGGAGTTTTTCTGCTGCCATTCCGGCTTGGTGCAGTTGCGAAACAATAGCCGAAAGACCTACCGCAGCAAGTGCGCCCTGCATCTTGCTAAAGGCATCACCCAGACCGCGTACCTGCGTTGGTGCTCCGCCTTATGCACTGGCCACCCCTTTAAGGTCACCCTTTACCTGATTCAGCGCCCCTTTAAGATTTGCAAAGGCCCGCTGGGTATCATCCAG
>DAIQQT010000028.1:0-13908 GCA_036786685.1 Trichlorobacter sp. | reverse complement strand
CCTGCATCCCGGTTCGTTTCTTGACCTGACCATTCAGGATGGCGGCAGCCTGTTGCTTTCACCTGTGGCGGTCTACCCCACCGTACGGCTTTCAGACCAGGGGCTTGAAAAGCTTGATCAGGCCCGACAGAGCGGCGTTGCCACACTACCCGACTGGCTGCAACAGGAGATGGCCGATGCCGCAACTGATACCAACCAGACTGTTTCTTAAAGATATGGAGCAGATTCGCTCCAATGCGGTGCTTCGCAAAAAAACCGCTAAGGCTCTAGCCCTGCTTGAATCCAACCCGCTCCACCCCGGCCTGCATCTTGAGCGGATTATCAATGATCAATCCGCCTGGTCAGCACGTATTGATGGCCGCTACCGTCTTTCCCTTGATCCGGGGGGCTACCTGCCCGCAGGCAACCCGGACTGGTCAGCTGCTTTAACCCTGTTGCGCATTCTTGATCATGATGATCTCTACAAAGCACCACGGTAGGGGCGAATGAGATTCACCAGATTTCCCGACCCCAGGACATCTGTTGCCCTACAAAAAAACGCCGCACCCCCGGTTAAAAATCCGGAAACGCGGCGTTATGAAAATTGAAGGCGGTTGTTGGCTACTACGCCACTATATGTACTGTACATCGGCAGACTCGTTTGAGGGATTTTCAGGTATTTTTTTGTATACAACTGCACAGCCGGTGTCAAGGGAATTGCCTTTAAACCTTTAAACGGCAATTAGCCACAGAGGTCACAGAGAAACACAGAGAATTACAAGAAAATCTGTATTAAGCATCACCCGCAAAGGGAATCAGGTTGGTATCTATCCTGTTTTTCCTCTGAGACCTCTGTGATCTCTGTGGCAACTGTTTGTTTAGGTTAAAATTTACTTCTTGACCGCGTCGCGGATCTCTTCCCCTGCCTTTTTTGCCCCTGCTTTAATCTCCGTACCGGCCTGCTTGAACCCGGCCTTGGTATCTCTGCCAGCCTCTTTAAAGGCTTCTTTAGTTTCCCTGGCAGCTTTTTTCGTATCCTGTTTAATGGTCTTGCCAGCCTGTTTAAACGCTTGCTTGGTCTCGCGACCGGACTGTTTTACCTCTTCGGTGAACTCGTTAGCCCGGACCGGGGCTGCCAGACAGACCAGCAGCACCAGCTGACACAGCACTGAAAAACGCAGCATGTTTTACCTCCTTAACCTAGTTAAACGTACTGTTGCCGGTACCAGCAGCAGGGCTGCCAGCACGGTGAAACCGATCAGTCCCTCTGTTTGACGCTCTCTGTCTTCTATGATACGGTTGATCATTATTTTCAGGAGGCGTACCCCATGAACGCTCCAACCATTCAACTGACTGAACAACAACTTTTATCAGCGCTTGCCCAATATCAACCTGATGATCTTAAACGGATCATCTCACGGTTGGTACGTACCAACCGGTACACCCCCCCAACCCTTGAAGGGATTACCCGCGCTGCATCTGCCAGCGTCAAGCGCAACAACACCCCGGAATCCGCAGTGTTGGAGGCGGTGCAATGGGCGCGCGGCCAAAGGTAGTTATTGATACCAATGTGTTTATCTCTGCCTTTGGCTGGCAGGGCAAGCCCTGGGAGATACTTGACCAGGTTCGACATGGTTCCATCATTAACTATAGCTCAACCGCTCTGCTGGCTGAGCTGCAACGGGTGGTTGCCTACCCCAAACTGAAGTTTTCAAATAGTTTACAGTCCGATATTATTGAGTTTGTACTTGCAAACTCACGCATGGCCACCGTATCCACCCTGCCTGACATAGCCATTGCTGACCCGGATGACCTGCATGTTATTGCCTGCGCCATTGCAGCCAAGGCCCCATTCATCATCACCGGTGATCCGCACCTGCTTGATCTTGGCTCCATCAACGAAATCTCTATCCTTACTCCGGCTGGTTTCCTGCAACGCTGACACCATATCACCAGCCCCATCACTTAGAGACCGTCTACCTCCTTAATGCACTCAATCGTAAGGTTACCGGCACCAGCAGCAGGGCAGCCAGCACCGTAAAACCGATACCGAAATTGGTTGCCCAGCCAATGGAGGACATGGCACCGTAATCAGTAAAAGCCAGAGAACCAAAACCGGCAATGGTGGTCAAGGCAGACAGCAGCACAGAACGGGCTGCCTGGATAAAGTTCTGTTCCTGCTGCTCCGGCAAACCTTCAGCGCAGCGGTGCTGGATATGTAGCCCGTAATCACTGCCCATACCAACAATAGTCACCAGTACCATGATGTTCATAAAGTTCAACTTCATTCCAACCAACGCCATGGTACCCAGCATGGCCACGGCGCCAAACAACACCGGTCCCAGTGACGCCACGATGCCATTCAGGCTCTTGAAGTGAGTCAGCAACAGCGCCAACACCAGCAGACTGCCCAGGCTAACACCAGTAACGGCGCTTCTGCGTACCGCTGCCAGCAGTTCCTGACTGACCAGATCAGTACCGGTCACCCGTGCAGCGGGCACGCTTTTGGCAAGTTCCTGCACAAACCCGGCCTGATCGAGCTGACCAGCCTTGAAATAGAGATAGGTCAAGGCATGCCAGCCGCTGCGATCCTGCACCAGGTGCCGATCCACCACCCCTCGCAGGGGCGAGGCCTCCAGCTGTGCAATAATCACGGATTCATCCAGCACAGAGGTCAGACTATTGGCCCGGAGTTTATTCAGGTACGACTCAAACGACGCAACGCTAAAGCCTTTATCATACAGTTTTTTGGCAAGCTCATCAGCACGAAAACCGGTCCCCTGCAGCCGGGCAACAATCTGCTGTTGATCTGCCCGGCGGTTCATGATCTGCCCCAGGCTGGACCAGGCCTGCAGCCTGCCCTCTGCTGCCAGCCGCGCTGCCAGCGCTTCTACAGCCAGATTCTGCTGCATCACCGCAGCCTGGCTGGCCCCATCAACCGCCACCAGCAGGCTTTTAGGGGCAAGATTCAGGTGCTGCTCCACCAGTTCCTGGGCATGAAACGCCTCTGAATGCTGAGGCTGCAGGTTCTTCAGCTCACCATCAAATGAGGTGCGCAGGCTAAGCAGAAAAAAGAACAGCACCAGGCCGCCTGCCCCCCACAACAGGGGACGCGACCATCGGCCTGCCAGACGCCAGAGCCTGACCAGCCCCAATCCCGGCAAGGGACGGTACAGACGGTCAGAGGCATCTGTCTTGCGCAGTAACACCGGCATCAGGAACAGGGTGGCATACAGGGAAAAGATCACCCCCAGCCCCACCAGCAGCCCCAGCTCGGACAAGGCCCGCACCTCTGCCCAGCCCAGGGCCAGAAACGGCAGTGCCGTGGTGGTTGCGGCAGTAAACAGGCCCTGACCGGTATCAACCACGGCCAGACTTACGGCCTGATCAGTTGTGGCGCCGGCAACCCGCTCAGTATGAAAGCGATCATAGAGATGGATGGAATAATCAGTGCCCAGACCGATGATCAGGGCCATGAAGGCAAAGGAGATAATATGGATACTGCTGAGAAACAGACCTGCCGTGCCCAGAGCCAGTAGCACCCCGACCGCCAGTACCACCGGAATCATCAGGGTGGGCCAGATCCGGCGGTAGACCGCGTAAAAAATCCCCAGCACCACCACCAGTGAGGAAAGGATACAGGAAAGGATGTTGTACTTCATGGCTGCTTCATCAATCACCGCACTGATATGGGCACCGGCGCAGGAGATCTTGACCGGTAACCCGCTGCGGGCCTGGTTGATGCCTGCGACCAGCTTGCGGGCAAAGGCCATTTCCTGCACCGGCTTGACCGGCTCGGCAATCATGATCAGGACGCGGCCATCCCGTGACAGAAAATAGGGGGATGCCGGGTCCATGTCCAGGGCCTGACTGCCGGCCTTGAGACGGGGCAGGATCAGGCTGCGCAGACCCAACGGATCAGCAAGGGAGAGCCCTACTCCGCTGGCGCCGATGGAACCGGCCAGTTCTGCGGTCAGCTGATCCAGTGCCTGATCAATAGCCTTGGGTTTGAAGCGTTCAAGCAGTGCAGGGATATCATTAAGCGGTACAAAGGCTGCGGGATGGGCTGCGCTGAATGCCACCAGATCCGCAAAGCGCTGGGCTTCCGACTCTTCATAAATCCGGTAGACCACCCGCTTGAAGGCTGGGGCGCCATCCACCTGCAGGATGCGCAACCGTTCTGCCAGACGGGATGCCTCAGCAGGCAGGCTAGCAGGATCTCCCTCCAGCAGAAAGTAGGCCTGATTAGCGCCGCCGGACCACTCCAGTGAGTCCAGCAGCAGACGCATGGCAGGACGATCCGCCGGAAACAGGCGGAAGATGTCAGTCTCAAAATGAATGGTCAGCAATGATGAAACAGACAAAAAAACAAGGGCAAGCAATGAAACAATCACCAGACGGGGGGATTGTCTGGTGATCCGGTCGATCCAGCCAAGGTGACGGATGGTCTGGGCGTTGCTCCAGACAAGCAGGCGGTTAAGCAGGTCAAACACGGCCAGTATCCTATTTCGGTTTCAGGACTGAAAGGGGGTACAGCCGCAGTCCCTGCAACGGCACGGCAAACATCTTCGGTTCAAGTTCTGTGTTGATTTCAGGTTCTTCGAGAGTCAGGCGGATCCGGTCACCTTCGGCACTTTCCATCTGCAGCTCCATCGGGACCAGTACGCCATCAAGTACCGCATAATTCCGGTAACGGACCTGCTCACCGCTGGCCAGGCTTTTTTCCACGATCAGCCCCTGTTTCAGGGTAATCTGTTCCTTTACGCCCCGCTCGTTGATCTGCTCAACAACACCGTTTTGCGGGGCATTGGCCGGTATGTCGGCAGCCAGAACCCACTGCAGCATGGTAAGCCCCTGTTGGCCGGTTGTAGCAGGTAACTCCTTGATGTTTCCCAGAAAGGCCTCGCCGCTTGCCGGATAGGCCAAAGTCAGCTGAGGGCCATCCAGCCGGGTTTCCATAACCGTGGTGCCAAAGGGGGAGAGCATGATCAGCCGCATCTGGTCAGGACGACGATAGACCATGAATCCCCGACCTGAGATGTTTTTCTCACCGGACCGCAGGGCAACGGTCACGCCGGAGCTGAGGGTTTCCACCTTTCTGCCGGGAACCACCTGCGAGGTATCAAGGCGCGGTGTTGAGGTGGCGCAGGCGGAAAGCAAAGCAGTCAACACAATAAACACGGCAGCAAGTACCACCGGTTTCAGTTCAAGGACGAGATCAAGGCGGCGAGGAATTTGGCGACGCAGGCGTACACGCAGTACGTCGAGGAGACAAAGACGAGCCAACGAAGATATCGACTTGAAATGGAAGCGGTTACGCATCAGCTACTCCAGACGGAAATCAGCCTCGGACAGACCGACATTTTTGCGGGTCTTGCGAAAGGTCATCACGGTTTTATCACCGGCCCGCTCTTCAAGCACCAGTTTGCGCACCGTGCCATCATCATGCAGCACAACCGTCAATTCCTTCAGTTGTCCACCCTTGGCCGGTCTGATGGTCACGCTGGTCTGGCTGCCGGTCTGTTCTGCCCGCACCTCCATCCCCTCTGGCACAGCAGTTATCGGCTTTGCCAGTGTGGCAAACCAGCGGGACAATCCCTGCTCAGGTGGCAACACGATCCGCTGCAGCTCCCCCTGATTGCCCAGGCGTTGCAGCAGCACCGTATCTTTCAGCAGCACCTTGCTGCTGTAGGGCGGCACCAGTTCCATGTAGAAACGGTCCGGTTTCTTGAAGCGGATCTGCCCCTGCATAACCAGTTTTTTCTTCATGATTGAGAGCTGTTTTTCCTGGGTCAGGTCTGCAGTAAAATCCTGCATGGTGCCAAAGGAACGGCGCAGCGCCTCCAGCCCTTCAACCGGGGTCAGACTACGGGCCTCTGCCTTCAGGGCTGCGGTCAGCATCAGCAGGGCAAACAGCAATGACAGAAACAATTTCATAACGGTCCAATCCCCAGTGTCAGGGTAACGTGTAACAGTTCTTCATCCCCCACCAGCACCTGTCCTTCAACCAGACATAAGCGGCCAAAGGATTTGATGATCCGGGCGGTGACCTCCAGGGTCTCGCCAAGCTGCGGGGCGCGGCCAAAACTGGCCTGATCAACCGCAGCCAAAAAACCGCCCTCCGCTTGCTGTTCCACTGCAGCAATCCCGGAAAGCTGGGCAACCGCCTCAACCAGCAAGGCCTGGGGATAGGCCTGCAGAGATGCGCTGGTCCGGTAACGGGCACGGGCAAAGCTGCCCGGCTGCTGCTCCAGCACCCGGTCCAGCATGATAAAGGGATAGCGATGGGGCAGGTATGTGGTGGGATCAGGATTAAGCAGGGTCGCCACCAAGCACTGAAATGGCATAGTAGGGGCCTTCCGGCGAAGCAGCCAGCTGCAGCCCCTGCTCACCGGGCCGTAACGAAGCGGTCAAAAGCCCTAATGCGATGCCCCCCATGGCCAGAGAACTGCCGATAATACGGCCTGGATAACGGATTGTTGCTGCCTCTACTGTGCCGAGCAACGGTTGAACAGCCAGTTCAGGACCGGAGAAGAAAAGTTGATCACAACTGTTTTGTGCCTGCAGCAGCTGGTTGATCCCCTGCTGTTCTGCACCGGACAGCAGGAACCCCACCGTGTTGATTGCGGTCAGCTGCCCGGAAATGGCAGCACCGCGCTTGCGGGCATGTTCTGCCCGTTCCAGCACCAGTATGCCGCAGCCCTCGCCAAAATCAGCAGCAAAACGGTGTAACTGGCCGGTGACCGCAAAGCCGCGAATCATCTGGGGGGTCAGTTCATCCACACCACCAGCCAGCATGATATCGGCCCGGCCTTCTTCAATAAAGCGACAGGCAGCCAGGATGGCGGACTCTGCAGAACAAAAGCGCTGAATAAAGGTGATATTGGGGCCTTGCAGACCATATTCAATGGAGGCGTTGCTGGCAGCAGCATTGGCAACCGTATTGGGAAACAGCATCGGCGACAGGCCTGACACACCGGTCTGATAATAGCCGCTTAAAAACTCAGAGGCATTGGCAATGCCACCAAAGCCGGAACCCAGGGCAATCCCGATCCGGTCTGACGGGAAAGCGCCCTTGACAAGCCCGGCATCAGCCAGGGCCATACCAACCGTGGCAACCGCAAACTGGCTGGCGCGATCAAGCTTGCGAGCCTTGAGCGGTGGAATAAAATCCGTAGCCTTGAACTGATCAGCCTTACCCCAGCAGTGACCAGTGGTGCCTGCTGCCAGATCCTCTGGAATCGGTTTCAGACAACTGGTGCCACTGATCAGCGCCTCAAGGGCTGGTTTGAGGCCAATTCCTGCAGCAGATATGGCTGCAGAGCCGGTTATGGCAATGGCCGGTGCAAAACAATCCATCAGCAGACCTCCTGCTGCAGAGCTGCAGAGCCCAGCACAAGTGAGGTGACATTGCCCCCAAAGGCAAAGGAATTGGACAGGACAATCCGGGTAGCTGTGGTACGACTGCCGCTATGGCCGTAATCAAGATCACACTCCGGGTCAACACCCCTGAAATGCAGGGTCTGCGGGATGATACCGGCATTCAGGGCCAGCACGCTTGCCACTGCCTCAATGGCACCGGCAGCCCCCAGACAGTGCCCGGTCATGGCCTTGGTGGAGATCAGCGGCACCTGAGGTGCGCGTTCGCCAAAGACCAGCTTGACCGCATTGGATTCAACCACATCATTTAACGGGGTTCCGGTACCATGGGCATTGATCCAGCCAACCTGCTCATGCGCAACTCCGGCAGCAGCCAGGGCAGCATTCATGACCCTGGCAGCGGATTCACCACTTGGCTCAGGCGCAGTCATATGATGGGCCTCACCCACCAGGGCATAGCCCAGCAGATAGCCCAGAATCTGTGCCCCCCTGCTACGGGCAGCCTGTTCCTCTTCCAGCACCATGAAGGCTGCCCCCTCACCCAGAGACAGCCCCTGACGTCCGGCACTGAACGGCGCACAGGGATTGGGATCAACCACTTTCAGGGCATTGAACCCGGCAAAGGTCAGCATGGCCAGGGCATCTGCCCCGCCGCACAGCATGGCCTGCTGGCGGCCGCTGCGGATCAGATCGGCTGCCCAGCCGATGGCAGTACCGGATGAGGAACAGGCTGTGGTAATACTACCCTGATACCCGGCAAAGCCCAGTTCTTGGGCAATCACCGTACTACTGCAATCAGGCAGCAGGGTGCGCAACAGACCGGGCCGGGCAGGCTTGTTTGACAGCTCACCCTGCAGCCACTCTTCAGCATGCAGCATGCCGCCAACCCCGCCACCAATACAGACACCGATCTGATAGGGATCATAGCAGCCGGTAACATCACTCATGGTAACCGCCTCGCGGGCGGCAATCAGGGCGAGCTGGTCAGTGCGGGAGAGATGGCTGATCTGGCGCCGGGTAAAGTGATCAGCAGGGTCATACCCTTTTACCTGACATCCGATTCGGGCCGGAAACTGCGACACATCAAACAGGTCAAGGGGTGCAATGCCGCTTGTACCCTGCAGAATCGCCTCCTGAAAGGCAGGAATCGTCCTGGCAGCCCCGTTGATGGTGCCCAGACCGGTTATGACGATCCGCTTTGGACTCACAGGATGCCTCCATCAACCACCAGACATTGCCCGGTGATGTAGGCGGCTTTGGATGAGGACAGAAATGCGATTGCGTCAGCAATCTCGTCCGACTGGCCGATCCTCCCCAGGGCAGATGATTTCACAATCCGCTCCACCTGATCCTGTTTCAAACCGGCTGTCATGTCTGTTTCAATCAGTCCGGCTGCCACGGCATTGACCCGAATCCCCATCGGCCCCAGCTCACGGGCAAGGGATTTGGTAAAACTGATGGCTGCCCCTTTAGTGGCAGCATAGTTGGTCTGCCCGGCAGCGCCGCTGATGCCGGAGACTGAAGAGACATTGATGATGGCACCGCTGCGGCGGGCCAGCATCTTGCGGACACCCCACTTGCAGCAGTGGAACAGGGGGGACAGATTGGTGCGCAGCACCGCATCCCAGTCATCTTCAGCCATCATGGCCAGAAAACCGTCGCGGATAATCCCGGCATTGTTGACCAGGACATCCAGATGCCCGCTTGCTGCAGTGGCAGCATCAATCAGGCTGGTTGCCCCGGCAGCAGTAGCCACATCAGCCTTGATGGTGGTGATACTGCCTGCCAGTTCTGCAGCATCCAGACGCAGTTTGTCCGCAGCCTCATCATTGTTCAGGTAGGCCGCAAAGACCGTGGCCCCTGCAGCGGCAAAGCGCAGGGATACTGCCCGGCCAATGCCACGGGTACCGCCGGTAACAACTACAACTTTATGTTCAAATTCCAGTACCATATAAAACAACCACCTCAAGATTCTATAAACAGATAGTATTCCAGTTTCAAATCAAGGATGAGATCAAGGCGGCGAGGAATTCGGCGACGCAGGCGTACACGCAGTACGTTGAGGAGCCGATGACGAGCCAACGCAGATATCGCCTTGAGTTGGAACTGGAATCACTTCATCGGGGCGATTCTACTTCTTCCCATCCGCTTCAGCAACTTCCAAAGTGGTCCCCGCACCTTGAACATCCGCAACGCCTCCAGCATGGTGTCGCTGATATTCACCTCCAGGCCCGGTACAATCCAGTTTTTACGCTGCATTGCCTGTTCTGTCACAATCGTTGAAAGTTTATCTTTAATCGCCGGAGCCAGGTAAAAGGTGGGCTGCAGCAGATCTGTTTCAACGGTAATAATCCCCTCGTCCAGGGCGGTACGATACAGCCTGGTGCGGGGGTAGATCCGCACCCCGGTCATGGCAATGACGGCGGTAGGATTCAGTTCATCCATCAGCTGAAAGGTATCCAGAATGGTCTCCTCTGTCTCTCCTGGTCCGCCAAAGATGATGTAGTGGGCAAAATCCAGCCCTGCCTCCCGGCAAAGCAACGAGGCAGATCTGACCTGTCCGAGTGTAAACGATTTACAGAGACTCTGCAGCATGGCAGGAGAGCCGGAATCAGTACCGAACTCAATTGCATCACAACCGGCCTGCTGCATCAGATCCAGAAGCTGTGGTGTGATAAAGTCCGGATTGATAAAGGCAGACCAGTTAACCTGCAGCCCGGCATCAATCATGGCAGTACAGAGCTGTTCACAAAAGCTGACCGGGTAGTTAAAGATATCATCCACAAAGTAGAGATAATCAACACCATGATCATTCACCAGACAGCGGATCTCGGCAATAATCTCAGCCACCGGTCTGGTCCGCATCTGCTGGCCTTCCAGCAGCGGATAGGTACAGTAACTGCAGCCAAAGGGACAGCCCCGTTTGGTCTGCAGATTGGCCATGCCCCCTTCCTTCAGGTAGCGGGCCACATCAAACAGCTCCCGATCAGGACTGCCGATTCTGGAAACTGTTTGCGGCGGGATAAAGTCGATTTTCCCCGGTAGTACAACACCGGGAAGGTCAGCCGGATCAATCCCTTGCGCCAGCCGGTCCAGCAAGAGCGGAAGCTGCTGTTCCCCCTCCCCCACCAGACCGATATCAGCACCACAGGCCGCAAGTATCTCAAGCGGCATCAGGCTGAAACCTGAACCACCCACAATGACGGTTGCCTTACCTTTGCAGACCGTTACCAGATCAGTCAGACCGGACAGGTAGGAACGGGCATCAGGCCAGGTAACATTATCAAGATTGCGCAGCGAAATGATCACCGCCTCAGGCTGTTCAGCAACAACCGTTGCCTGGAGCGCAGCAAGGGGATCGGCTTCAAAACAGAGATCCAGAACTGCCAACTGATGACCGGCCTGTTTGAGCGGGGCTGCCAGAAAGGCCAGACCAAGGGGAAAGACCGGATAGGGGGAACGCTCCCGGTTTGCCGAAACCAGCAGCAGCTTCATCGGCAGGCACCTTCATCCAGCCAGGCCCGCATGTTGGCCACCCGCTGCTCGATTTCCACCGGCAGACGATACTGCAGTACGCCGTTCATATCGGTCAGTGCATGGCAGACCAGACCAGTGGCCAGCCGCTGACCATCAACAGACAGCATCTCACAGCGAAAGCGCAGCATGGCTGCTGCATCAGCATCCAGCCAGGTGCGAACCGTGACAACATCATTAAACAGGGCAGGCCGCAGGTATTTCAGTTCAAGTGACACCACCGGCCCCTGATAGCCCAAGGCCAACAGGTCATCCGGCCCAAGGCCGAACTGGCCGGACAGGTTGTTGCGGCCGATTTCCATCCAGCAGACATAATGACCATGCCAGGCCACCCGGTAGGCGTCCACTTCGTTAAAACGAACGGTTATCGTGGTTTCATGGGCTCTCACAACGTAGCTGCCTCCGAATCGATCCAGCGGTTAAACTTGGTCAGGGCCTGGCCGCTGCCCACCTCTATGCAGCGGTTGAAACCGGTGGCACGAACCGCCTTCCAGGTCCGCTCCCAGTAAACCGGCTGCTGCAGCTCATCAACCAGGAAGGCAGGGATAGCAGCGGCGGTCAGACGGGTTTGTCCAAGTGACTCAATCAGCGGAATCTGCGGTTCTGCAAAATGATACTCAGCAACAATCGCTGCCAGATCAGCAGCAACCCCGGCCATCAGCGGTGTATGCAGCGGGGCTTCGCAGGGAAAGCTGCTGACACTGAAGGCACCTGCTGCCTGACACTCTGCCAGGGCTGCCTCAATGCTCTGTTTTTCTCCTGCCAACAGAAAATGGCGGGAGGTGTTGTAGTTTGCCACATAGACACCGTTATTGCGGGCCGCAGCTTCAACCGGATCAACCGGCAGCCCGATGGGACAGCCCAGGGCATAGGTGGCGGCAGCACTCATCCGGGCCATGCTGCTGCCGATCCGGCAGACCAGCTCCAGGGCCTCCTGCTCACCGATACTGTTTGCGGCAGCCAGCGCAGCGTAGATCCCCAGGGAGTGCTCGGCAATCAGGGCAGGACAGCAACCTTCGCTGCGCAGCCTCCTGCTCCGGTAGAGCGACATGGCCACACCGTAGATCTGCAGGCAGGTATGATGGCTGAGCAGACGACCGGCTACCGGCTGGTGCGTGATCATGTCATAGCCGCAGCGTGTCCGGCAGAGGTCGGCGATGGCTCGGAAGTCTGCATCGTCCGGTGTGTACTGTTCCCACTGCAGCGGCTGTCCGGGAAAGGCCCAGAGCATCATGGGGCACCCCCAGCTCTTGCCGGGCAGCCGGCACGGTATTCTTTCAGATATTCTGCCGGTTTCATCATCCGCTGGGTACGCCACAGCACCCGGATGATGTACGGGATCTGAGAAGGACGCACCTGTTTGACCCAGTCCATGATCCCCTTGTCTCCGGCAGTATTCAGGATCGAACGGCGCCAGGTCTCGGCATACAGTTCAAAAAACCGTTCAGGCCCCAGCCTCGGTTCCCAGAGCAGATGGTGCATGTCAAAGTTTGACCAGGGCTGACCAGCGGTCCGGTGGGCAACAGAACGGTAATAGTCGGTACCGGGCAAGGGGGTCAGGATGGTGAATCCGGCCCGTTGCAGGCCGTACTGTTCCACAAACCCCCAGAGCTGCCTGAAGCCCTCCTCGTCCCAGTCGGGATCAACAAGAAAATTACCGTTGATGCCGTACTTCAGCTCCCGGGCAATCCGTACCGCCTCAATGCTTTCCTTGATGCCGCTGTCTTTGTCCAGACCGGACAGCCCGTTGTCACTGGCCGCCTCCAACCCCAGAAAGATATCGAAATCCTTTGCCAGGGGGCGCCAGGCCGCCATGATAGCGGCACTTCTGCAGATCAGGTCGGTGCGGGTCTGGACAAGTATCCAGCGTTTATAGACCCCGCGCTTCTTGAGCGCCGCTGCCAGCTCCAGGGAGCGGGCCGGATTGTACCAGAACAGATCGTCGGCCACAAAAACCGCATCACCGCTGGTGGCAAAATCCTCCACCACCGCCGCAATGGAACGTTCCCGGCAGGTACGGTCGTACAGTTGCCAGACCGAGCAGAAGGAACAGCGGTGGGGGCAGCCCCGGGCGGTCTCGATCAGCCAGACCGGCTTGAACAGCAGGCAGTGGTAACCGTTACGGTACTGCCTGACCAGATCACGGGCAGGCAGCGGCACCAGATCCAGTGCGGGACGTTCCTCAAGCCGGGGGGTACTCTGCCAGCCGTCCGGTCTGCGCAGCCGCAGCCCCGGCACCTGTTCCAGCGATTCCCCACGCTCCAGGCAGCCTGCCAGCAACGGCATCAGGCTCTCACCATCCTCCACCATTACGGCGTCAACCGCACTGTCTTCCAACGGACCGGAGAAGGCCGCAGCAGCATGCCCACCCACGATGATGAACACCTCCGGCACCAGGCGCCGCACCTCACGGGCGGTTGCCAGCACCTGCTCGAACTCAAGGGTATGCAGACAGCTGATGCCGACCAGCCGGGGCCGTGAGCGGCGCAGCACCGTGGCAAGCCCGGGACGGAAGCGCAGGTCGGCAATCGTGACCTGATGATGGTCCTTCAACAGGGCTGCAGCGATATATTCAAGGCCCAGCGGTTCAACGCAGAAGAACGGTCCCAGACCGAACTTGTCATGACCGGGATGGGGGCGCAGCAACAGAATGTTCATGCTGTTTTCTCCTCCCTGCCGTAAATCCCGCCCCGCCGCAGGAGGTTGTACAACAGGTTGACCCCTTTGCCGGGGCTCTGCATGACCCGTCCGGCAATGGCAGACCAGCGGTAGGCCTCTTGGCGGGCTTGCACCCAGCCGTGGTAAAGCCTTTCAGGTGACATCAGCCTGGGCCGGTACACCACCTGACCATGATCATAGCGCTGCCAGTCAGTATGCAGCAGCCTCCCCTCCTGCTGATACTGCGAGAACAGCGCAGTGCCGGGATAGGGGGTGAGGATATGAAAGGTAGGCAGGCTTGCAGCACAGTTTTCAAGGTAACGCACGGTTCGTTCAAACACTCCTTCATCATGATCG
>DAIQQT010000027.1:0-14077 GCA_036786685.1 Trichlorobacter sp. | reverse complement strand
GTTCCGGCCCGGAGCTCCAGAATGACGTCGCGGGAATCGTTAGGATCCTTGGGCAGCAGCAGGATCTTGATCTCACCGTCAAGGCGCTCTTTTTCCTCGCTGAGGCGGCTGATCTCTTCCTCAGCCATCTCCTTCATCTCTGGATCGGCCAGCAGTTCCTGATTCTCTTCCAGCTCTTCCAGCACCTTTTTGTAGCGACGGAACGCCTCAATCAACGGGGCCAGATCGGCATGTTCGCGGGAAAGCTTGCGGAACTCCGGCTGGTTGGCAATCACGGTCGGGTCAGACAGTAATGACTCCAGCTCCTGAAAACGGACCTCTAAATCCTGTATCTTGTCAAACATCTGTTAATTCCTCAAAAAAAAAATTCTATGTACAAATCAAAAGGAACGAGCGGTTTTCGCAAGGTCAAGGCGTCCAAGGGCCGACGCGGAGGCGTACATTGTTGGTACGCCGCACAAGGAGGCATGCAGGACAACGCCGAGATTGCGGAAACAAGCCGTTCTGTTAAACAACAAGTCTGTCATCGGCATACCCGCCGTTTTCATCTAAAGCCTCTTTAACGGAGCGGATCGCCACTTCGATCTGATCATCATCCGGCTCACGGGTGGTCAGACGCTGCAGTGCCAATCCAGGGGTAATCACCAGCTTCACCAGCGGGTGCTGATCGTTCTTGGCACTCCACTTCAAAAACTCATAGGAGATACCGGCAATCAGCGGCAACAGCACCACCCGCGACAAGGCCTTGTAGACAAAGGGCCACGCCTTGGGAATCAACGAGAAAACTGCGATACTGACCAGCATCACGATCAGCAGAAAACTGGTGCCGCAACGGGGATGCAGACGGCTGAAGGTCTTCACCCGCTCGACAGTCAGTTCAGCGCCCGCTTCAAAGGCAAAGATCGTCTTATGCTCGGCGCCATGGTACTGAAAGACCCGCTGGATATCCTTCATCCGGGCAATGGACCAGATGTAGATCAGGAAGATGATCACCCGGATCACGCCATCCACCAGGTTAAAGACCACATTATGGTCACCGATAATCGGCACCAGCAGCTTGGTCAGGTAGAGCGGCAGAAAGAAGAACAGGGCAATACCAAAACCAAAGGCCACCGCCATGGTTCCGGCCAGCGCCCATGAGGTCAGTTCCTCCTTTTTGCTCTCGCCGTTTTCATCCACCTCTTCTTCAAGCGCCTCATTGGCGGAAAAATTCAGGGCCTTGATCCCCAGGATCAACGAGGTAAACAGGGCCACGGCACCACGCAGGATCGGCAGTTTCACAATCGGGTAGCGTTCTGACAGGGGGGGCATCTGCTCCCGCTTTACTACAATCTCGCCACTGGGACGTCTGACCGCAATGGCCATGGCCCGGGGGGCACGCATCATCACCCCTTCAAGTATGGCCTGACCACCGATATTGATTTTTTCCATTTAGGTAAGACTCCTGAACTGCTTACGCACCTGGGCCGTACGGCCACAGCAGAATTCACCTTCCGGGCAGGGGCCGGCAACACAGCCGGGGCCGGCATCCCGGAAGATGGTGGGGGCAGCTTCTTTTGCCAGTTTGAGCATCCCCACCGCCATGCTCCTGATCTCCCACTGGGCACGCATGCAGCAGCGCAGCTTAAAGAAATGAAGCAGTTCGCGGGCATTCATGGTGATGATGACCTTGGTCTCAGTGGCATTGGGCAGCAGGTAACGGGCATCCTCGGGCTGCACCCCCATCTCCACCAACTGGCTGTAGGCCTGATGCACCACGCCGATAGTGAAGTCAAAGATCCGCTTTGCCTCTTCATTGGAGTCTATGGATGGCGGTACAACCGCATCAAAGCGCTCGACATGGGAGACATAGCGCTGGGACTGCTGGGAATAGGAGGCCACCCGGTGACGCACCAGCTGATGGGAGGTCACCCGCGAAATCCCCTCCACCCCGAAGGTGAAAGAGGCGTGCTCCAGAACGGAGTGGTGCCCAAGGGACATGATCTTGTCGATAAACTGACGGATATCACCACTGCCGATCTTTTCCTTCAACTCTGCAAGACCGGTGGGGGAATAGCAGAGCCGCGCCGCCAGGGCAACGGTCCGTTCAGGTTCAGGGGTATGGTGTAACAGCTCTATGTTCATGAAACCCTCGCATAGATACAAAAAGGGGGCTGTACCTGTGACGGCACGCCCCCCTCAAGATTAGCCACCAAAAAGCTAAGCCTGGCCGTAACGCTTCTTAAACCGCTCAACACGACCAGCAGTGTCAACCAGCTTCTGCTTGCCGGTGAAGAAAGGATGGCAGGCAGAACAGATCTCGGTAAAGATTTCCTTGCGGGTGGAACGGGTCAGGAAGCTGTTGCCACAGGCACATTTAACGGTCACTTCGTTGTACATCGGGTGGATTCCTTCTTTCATCTGCTACCTCCTGATAATTGCAGCTCGTTTAATAAAGCTGTGTTTGACGAAACTATAGAATATCGGATTATCGCCCAAAAACTCAAGATCTTTTTTTGCTACTTACTCATTGAATCAATAAACTCCTGATTGGTCTTGGTTTCTGACAGTTTATCCAGCAGGAACTCCATGGCATCCACCACGTTCATCGGATGCAGGATCTTACGCAGAATCCAGATCCGGTTCAGCATGCTTCTCTCGATCAGCAGCTCTTCCTTACGGGTACCGGACTTATTGATATCAATGGCCGGGAAGGTACGTTTCTCTACCAGACGGCGGTCCAGATGCACCTCCATGTTACCGGTGCCCTTGAACTCCTCAAAGATCACCTCATCCATCTTGCTGCCGGTATCCACCAGGGCGGTGGCGATGATGGTCAGCGAGCCGCCTTCCTCAATATTACGGGCTGCACCGAAGAACCGCTTCGGTTTCTGCAGGGCATTGGCATCCACCCCGCCGGTCAGGATCTTGCCGGAAGGAGGCAGCACGGTGTTGTAGGCGCGGGCCAGACGGGTAATGGAGTCCAGCAGAATCACCACATCCTTCTTGTGCTCAACCAGGCGCTTGGCCTTTTCAATCACCATCTCAGCCACCTGGACGTGGCGGGTAGCCGGTTCGTCAAAGGTGGAAGAGACCACTTCGCCATTAACCGAACGCTGCATGTCGGTCACTTCTTCCGGGCGTTCATCAATCAGCAGCACAATCAGGTAGACCTCGGGGTGATTGGCTGCAATTGAGTTGGCGATATTCTGAATCAGCATGGTCTTGCCGGTCCGGGGCGGGGCCACAATCAGACCGCGCTGTCCTTTACCGATTGGCGAGACCAGCTCCATCACCCGCATACCGTAGTTGTCCGGTGCCGTTTCAAGCTTGAGCTTTTCTTCCGGATAGAGCGGGGTCAGGTTATCGAAGAGCGTCTTGTCCCGGGCCGCTTCAGGCGCCTCAAAGTTGATCGACTCAACCTTCAGCAGTGCGAAGTAACGCTCACCCTCTTTGGGCGGACGGATCTGACCGGAGACCGTATCGCCGGTGCGCAGGTTAAAGCGCCGGATCTGGCTGGGGGAGACGTAGATATCATCAGGACCCGGCAGGTAGTTATAGTCCGGAGCCCGCAGGAAACCAAAACCATCCTGCAGAATTTCCAGAACACCCTCACCATAGATCGAGCCGTTTTGTTCTGTCTGGGCATTCAGAATGGCAAAGATCAGATCCTGCTTGCGCAGGCCTGAGGCCCCTTCAATGTTCAGGTCACGGGCAATACCATTCAGTTCGCTAATCTTTTTGTTCTTCAGGTCCTGGAGGTTCACGACAAGGATCTCCTGCTGGTGGGATAGGACGTCATCAAGAAATGAGAGGACGGTGATGTTGCTCTACGGTTACTGGGATATGCGGGTAATGGCAAAGGTTAAACTCACAAAAATCAGGGGTTGTGTTTGTATCTAACGTGGAGGCATTTGCAGATGCAAAGCCCGGGTTTAACGACTGTCGGGAAACTCTCTTTGGTTTGGAAATGAGCGCAGCAGGGTGGTTGCAACTGAAGTTTAATCACGATAGCCACAACAGCCAAAGGATGTCAACAGGAAAGTGACAACAAAAAGTGGCCGATGAACAAGCACTTGCACTGATATCTGCTTGACCCACTGCCAGCGAAAGGCTATAAAAACAATTTCAATCAACAAACTATATCATAACAATTCATTATTTATTTCAGGCAGGTACCTTTGATGCTCGGACAACCGCTTCTTGATGCTATCGGCAACACCCCCCTGATTCAGATCACCGCAATCACCCCCAACCCCCGTGTTCGTATTCTTGCAAAGCTTGAAGGAAACAACCCCGGAGGCTCGATCAAAGACCGGCCGGCCCGCCAGATGATACTGGCAGCGGAAGCATCGGGCGAGCTGACCCCAGACAAGATTATTCTTGAGCCTACCTCCGGCAATACCGGCATCGCCCTGGCTATGATAGCTGCTGCACGCGGCTACCGGATCAAGCTGGCCATGCCGGCCTGCGTCAGTGTAGAACGCCGCAGCATCCTTGAGGCCTACGGCGCCGAGATCGTCCTTTCACCCGGCTGTGAGAAGACCGACGGTGCCATCCGCCTGGCCCACAAGATTTACGGGGAGGAGCCGGGGCGCTACTACATGCCGAACCAGTACGACAACCCCAACAACCCTTTGGCCCATGAGCTGACCACCGGCCCGGAAATTTTGGCCCAAACCAATGGCAACCTGACCCATTTCGTGGCAGGCATGGGCACTGGCGGCACCCTGATGGGAACCGCGGCCTGCCTTCGCAAGCACGCTCCGGCAGTACAGATTATCGGGGTTGAACCTAATCTTGGACATGCCATCCAGGGCCTGAAAAACATGAAAGAGGCGATTGTCCCGGCCATCTACCACGAAGAACAGCTGCACCGGAAGATCGTGATTGATGATGAAACCGCCTTTGAAACCTCCCGCCAGCTGGCCTCCCGTGAGGGGATCTTCTGCGGCATGTCCGGTGGAGCAGCCATGGCTGGCGCCTTCAAACTGGCGCAAGAGATTGAAAACGGCACCATTGTGGTGATCATCCCTGACCGGGGGGACCGTTACCTCAGTACCAACCTGTTCAAATCCATGTGCGCCAACTGTCCGCCATAACAGGTTTTTTAAAAACGTTATGAGGAAGGCCGGATACAAGGCGTGCGGCGCACAGCGACCGAAACATAACAAACAGTTAGGAGAGGAAGCGAGCACCGCGCAACGCAGTAGACGGCCTCCGCAATAGTTTTTCAAAGCCCTGTTAATCTTAGTTTCTTGACCAGCGCCCCTTGGCACTGGTATTTTATGTAACTTATTTCAATTTCATCCTCACGGAGGTAGACCGTGACGTTTCAGAACCTGATCCTGTCGCTCCAAAATTATTGGGCAAACCAGGGCTGTGTGATTCAACAGCCCTATGACACTGAAAAAGGGGCAGGCACCTTCAACCCGGCCACCTTCCTGCGGGTGCTGGGGCCGGAGCCCTGGAATGTGGCCTACGTAGAGCCATCCCGCCGCCCCACTGACGGGCGCTACGGCGAGAACCCCAACCGCTTGCAGCACTATTACCAGTTTCAGGTAATTATGAAGCCGTCACCGGCCAACATCCTGGACCTGTATCTGGATTCTCTGCGGGCCTTCGGCATCAACCCCAGCCAGCATGATATCCGCTTTGTGGAAGATGACTGGGAGTCCCCTACCCTGGGTGCCTGGGGACTGGGCTGGGAGGTCTGGCTGGACGGGATGGAGATCACCCAGTTCACCTATTTCCAGCAGGCCGGCGGGATTGACCTGAAGCCGGTTTCATCTGAAATCACCTACGGTTGTGAGCGGATCGCCATGTACCTGCAGGGCGTGGACAACGTCTATGATCTGGAGTGGGTCAAAGGGGTCAAGTACGGCGATATCCACCACCAGACCGAGGTTGAATTCTCCACCTACAACTTTGAAGAGGCTGATGTGGCTCTGCTGCTGGAGTTGTTCGGCAAATATGAAAAAGAGTGCATCCGGCTGGCAGAAAAAGATCTGGTCTTCCCGGCCTATGACTTTGTCATGAAATGTTCCCACACCTTTAACCTGCTGGATGCCCGTGGTGCCATCTCGGTCACCGAGCGGGCCTCCTACATCGGCAGGGTACGCAACGTGGCCCGTCTCTGTGCTGAAGGCTATGTCCGCCAGCGGGAACGTCTGGGCTTTCCAATGCTGAAAGGGGGGAACTAGGGCCATGTCAAAAGAACTGTTACTTGAAATCGGTGCCGAGGAGATCCCGGCCGGATTTGTCCCCAAGGCGCTTGCATCAATTGATGAGATGATCCGTAAAGAGCTTGAGGCTGCCCGGCTCAGCTTTGACGCCATTACCACCATGGGAACGCCGCGCCGTCTGACGCTGCATATCAAAGGACTGCCCACCATCCAGCCCGATGCCGAGCTGACCGCCATGGGCCCTTCAAAAAAGGCGGCCTTTGATGCCGATGGCAAACCGACCAAGGCTGCAGAAGGATTTACCCGCGGCCAGGCTGTTGTTGCCTCTGCCCTGCAGGGTATCAGCACCGACAAAGGGGAGTATCTGGCAGGGGACAGGCAGGAGACCGGTCGCCCGACCCATGAGCTGCTGGTCGAGATCCTGCCCCGTCTGGTATACGTCATTCCCTTTAAAAAATCAATGCGCTGGGCTGACCTGGATGTCCGCTTTGCCCGCCCGGTACACTGGATTATTGCCCTGTTCGACGGCATAGTGGTACCGTTCAGCTTTGGTCCGATCCAGAGCGGCAACATCTCCCGCGGCCACCGCTTCATGGCCAACAGTACCTTCCCGGTGCGGGACTTTGCCCACTATCTGGAAGAGTGTGAACGCCACTTTGTCATCGTGGATCAGGAGCGCCGTAAAGAGATCATCCGCAAGGAGACCCACCGGGTTGCCAAGACCACCGGCGGTCACCTGCTGCCGGATGAAGCCCTGCTGGATGAGGTCACCTACCTGGTTGAGTATCCCAGCGCCATTATCGGCAGCATCCCGGCCGAGTTTCTGGTGGTACCCAAGGAGGTACTGATCACCTCCATGCGTTCCCACCAGCGCTACTTCTCGGTGGTGGATGAAAATGGCAAGCTGCTGCCCTACTTCATCACCATCCCCAACACCCTGGCCGAAGATCCAAACGTGGTGGTCAAGGGCAATGAACGGGTGCTGCGGGCCCGTCTCTCCGATGCCCGTTTCTTCTTTGATGAAGACCACAAGGTGACACTGGAAAGCCGGGTTGAATCGCTCAAAAGCGTGGTATATCAACAGAAGCTGGGTACCTCCTACGAAAAGATGGAGCGTTTCCGTGCCCTGGCTGAACTACTGGCTGACCAGCTCAATCCGGCGGTCAAACAACAGGCTGGCAGGGCTGCCTTCCTCTGCAAGGCGGATCTGGTCTCCGGCATGGTCTGCGAGTTCCCTGAAGTACAGGGGATCATGGGGCGTGAGTATGCCCTGCATGATGGCGAGGACGCAGCGGTGGCCAACGCCATTGCCGAGCATTACCTGCCGGTCCAGGCCGGTGGCGAACTGCCTGCCTCGGATATCGGCGCCTTTGTCTCCCTGGCAGACAAGCTGGACACCCTCTGCGGCTGCTTTAGCGTTGGACTGATCCCCACCGGTGCTGCCGATCCCTATGCCCTGCGCCGTGCCACCATCGGCATGATCAGCATCATTCTGGACAAGGGCTATCGCCTGTCGTTATCAGGATTAATCAGCGCAGCGCTTGATCTGCTGGCAGCAAAATTGACCCGCCCCCGTGACGAAGTCCAGCGCGACCTGCTGGAATTCTTCCGGGGCCGTTTTGTCAACCTGCTGGGCAATGGCCATCCCGCTGACGTGGTTGAGGCTGCCGTTGCTGCCGGATTTGATGACCTGGCTGACTGCGCCGAACGGATTCGCGCCCTGGACACCTTCCGTCAGCGGGATGACTTCCAGCCCCTGACTGTGGCCTTTAAACGGGTCTGCAATATCGTTAAAGAGGGGGTTGATGCACCGGTTGACCCGGCCCTGTTCCAGGATGAGGCCGAGCACACCCTCTACCGGGTACTACAGGAGACCAAGACCGCAGCCCAGGCTAAAATCGAACAGCATCAGTATCTGGAGGCGCTTTCCGATATTGCCGGACTCAAGTGGGCGGTGGATGCCTTCTTTGATGCCGTCATGGTCATGGCAGAGGATGCGGCAGTCCGCACCAACCGCCTGGCGCTCTTAACCACAATAAATCGTCTCTTTAGCAAGATTGCAGATTTTAGCAGACTGACCGGTTAGACATTTCATTTCAATCACCGATGAACCTGGAGGTTCACCATGACATTCACCGGCCGCATCATCTTTGGAAATGCCGTTGTCGTTTTTGCCGCAGTGCTGATTCTGACCCTGCTGAACAGGACCGGCAACCTGCTGAATGCACTGGTACTGGGGGTGGTATTGTTGGCTGCCTCCACGACGGTGCTCTGGTTTCTCTGCAATCAGGCCTTTAAACCCCTGGAAGGTATTGTCAATGCCATGGAAAAGGCAGCTGCTGGTGATCTTTCGGTACGGATCACCGGTTCCGGCGCCGGCGAGATCGGTCGTCTGGGTATTGCCTTTAATGCCATGATGAACGACATGAACCAGGCCATGCGCAAGTTCTTTTCCGTAGCGGATCTGGTCAGGGATTCGGTAAGTCTGGTGCAAAACACCACCAATGCCATGGCCGATGCGGCAGAAGAGGTGGCCATGCAGGCCGGTACCATTGCCACAGCCAGCGAAGAGATGTCAGCCACCTCGGCAGACATTGCCCGCAACTGCCTCTACGCTGCAGAAAACTCGCAAAGGGCAACGGAACAGACCACCAGCGGCGCCCAGATCGTCCGCAGCAGCGCTGATATTATGGAAAATATCGCCAAGCGGGTGATGCAGTCATCAACCACCGTTGAAGGGCTGGGGCAGCGTTCAGACCAGATCGGCGCCATTGTGGGCACCATTGAGGACATCGCCGACCAGACCAACCTGCTGGCACTGAACGCAGCCATTGAAGCAGCCCGGGCCGGCGAAATGGGACGGGGCTTTGCCGTGGTTGCCGACGAGGTGCGGGCGCTTGCAGAACGAACCACCCGTGCCACCAAAGAGATTGCCGGCATGATCAAGACCATCCAGACCGAGACCCAGTCAGCGGTCGGCTCGATGTACGAAGGGGTTGAGGAGGTTAAACGGGGCACCGAAGGCACCACCCGCTCCGGTGAGGCGCTGGAAGGCATCCTCAACATGATCAACGAGCTTGCCCTGCAGATCAACCAGGTGGCAACTGCGGCAGAAGAACAGACCGCCACCACCAGCGAGATCACCAGCAACATCCAGATGATCACTGAAGTGGTCAACCGCAACGTGGACAATGCACGGGGCACCACTGAGGCAACCATCAAGCTGGCTGAACAGGTGGATGAGCTGCACCAACTGGTAGGACACTTCAAGCTGGCCAGCGCACTGGTCTGGGATGCCAGCTTTGCCACCGGCATCCATACCTTTGATGAACAGCACAAGGTACTGTTTAATATGGTTAACGAGCTGCATGACGCCATGCAGCAGAAACGGACCAGAGAGGCGATCGGCAAGATCCTGCACGGACTGGCCGATTATACGGTCAACCATTTTGCCGCCGAAGAAAAGGCCTTTGACCAGACCCGTTATCCTGATGTTGCCAACCACAAGCAACTACACAAAAACCTGGTTGATCAGGTGGTCACCCTGATCGGCAAGTTCCAGAGCGGCGAGACCCTGCTGACCCAGGATGTGATCTCCTTCCTGCAGAAATGGCTGATTGACCACATCAAGGGCCAGGACAAAAACTACGGTCCACACCTGTCCAAGAATGGTATCAGATGATTGCAATTATTGACTACGGCATGGGTAACCTGCGCTCGGTCCAGAAAGGCTTTGAGCGGATAGGTTGTGCTGCAGAGGTAACCGCTGACCCGTCACGACTGCTTGCGGCAGATAAGATTGTACTGCCCGGCGTTGGCGCCTTCCGTGACTGCATCCACAACCTTGAGCAGGGTGGATTTGTTGAGCCGATCCTGCAGGTGATTACCGAAGGACGACCTTTTCTGGGAATCTGCCTGGGGCTGCAACTGCTCTTTACTGAAAGCGAAGAGTTTGGTCTGCACAAAGGTCTGGGGGTAATACCGGGCAGAGTAGTCCGTTTTCCTGAAGGGATGCAGGAACAGGGAGAAAAGCTGCCGGTTCCACACATGGGCTGGAACCAGATTTCCCTCAAGGCTGAGACACCACTGTTTAACGATATCAGCGACGGCAGCAATGTCTATTTTGTACACTCCTACTACGTCAAGCCGGATGACCCGTCGGTAGTAGCAGCCACCTGCAACTACGGGCTGGAGTTCTGTGCCGCTATCCGCAAGGATAATGTCATGGCCACCCAGTTCCACCCGGAAAAATCGCAAGGGATCGGCCTGCAGATGCTGAAAAACTTTGCCGAGATGAAAGGCTGATTTTTTTTTGCCACAGAGGTCACAGAGCCCACCGAGAAAGACAAAAACCAAAACGTTGGTTTTAGACCCCAAATCATGCTGTTCAGATCTCTTTCGGTTTGATGTTGTTTTTCTCTGAGCCCTCTGTGTTCTCTGTGGCCAGATAGATTTGAAAGGTTTTTATGATCGTCATACCTGCCATAGACCTGAAAGAAGGTAACTGCGTCCGCCTGGAACAGGGCGAGATGAACCGCGACACCGTATTTTCCGACAACCCTGCCCAGCAGGCCCTGAAGTGGCAGGAAGCCGGTGCTGAACTGCTGCATCTGGTGGACCTGGACGGCGCCTTTGCCGGCATCCCCAAAAACAAGGCCGCCATTGAGGCGATTATCAAGGCGATCAGGATTCCAGCTCAGCTTGGTGGCGGCATCCGTGATATCGCCACCATTGAGGCTTACCTGTCATTGGGGCTTTCCCGGGTGATTATCGGCACCGCTGCCCAGCGTAACCCGGAACTGGTGATCGAGGCCTGCCAGAAGTTTCCCGGCCGGATTGTAGTCGGTATTGATGCCAAAAATGGCATGGTAGCGGTGCAGGGCTGGGCTGAACTGACCGACATTAGCGCGGTTGATCTGGCCAGAAAGTTTGAAGACTGTGGTGTTGCCGCCATCATCTACACCGACATCAGCCGGGACGGCATGATGGGTGGCCCCAACCTTGAAGCGACCAAGGCGCTGGCAGAGGCGATCTCGATTCCGGTGATTGCCTCCGGCGGGGTCTCTTCACTGAAGGATATCGAAAACCTGATGGCCATTGAGGCCAGCGGGGTCACCGGCGCCATTACCGGCAAGGCGATCTACACCGGCGCCATCAACCTGCGTGAGGCGATTGACCTGACCAAGCGGGGCTGCCAATGCTGACCCGTCGCATTATTCCCTGCCTGGACGTAACCGGTGGCCGGGTGGTCAAAGGGGTCCAGTTTCTGGAACTGCGGGATGCCGGTGACCCGGTGGAGATCGCTGAGGCCTATGACCAGCAGGGAGCCGATGAACTGACCTTTCTGGATATCACCGCCTCCAGCGACGGCCGTGACACCATGGTGGATGTGGTACGCCGCACCGCCGAACGGGTCTTTATGCCGCTGACCGTAGGCGGCGGCATCAGGGTGGTGGAGGATATCCGCCGCATGCTGAACGCCGGAGCAGACAAGGTCTCGATCAACACCGCCGCAGTCAGCCGGCCTGAGTTTGTGAATGAGGCTGCGGAACGGTTCGGTTCCCAATGTACCGTGGTGGCCATAGATGCCCGTCAGGTACCGGGGGAGCAGCGCTGGGAGGTCTACACCCACGGCGGCCGCAAACCGACCGGCATTGACGTGGTGGAGTGGGCGACGCGGATGGAGTCCTATGGCGCCGGAGAGATCCTGCTGACCAGCATGGACCGTGACGGCACCAAGGATGGCTATGACCTGGCCCTGACCCGGGCCGTAGTGGATGCCGTTTCAATACCAGTGATCGCCTCCGGCGGCGTCGGCAACCTTGAGCATCTCTACGACGGCTTTACCACTGCCGGTGCCTCTGCCTGTCTGGCTGCCTCCATCTTCCATTTCCGGCAGCACACGGTACAGGAAGCCAAACAGTATCTACAGGGACGGGGCGTCCCGATCAGGATGGTCTAAGATGAACAGCAACCAGCATATTCTGGATGAATTGTATCAGGTGATCCTTTCCCGCAAAGGGGTCTCGCCGGACAGCTCCTACACCGCCTCCCTGCTGCACAAAGGGGTGGACAAGATCCTCAAGAAGGTCGGGGAAGAGGCCACGGAAGTGGTGATTGCCGGCAAAGGCGGTACAGACGCCGAGCTGGTCTATGAAACCGCCGACCTGCTCTATCACAGCCTGGTGCTGCTGGCAGCACGGGATATCCCGACTGATGCTGTCTGGTCAGAACTGCAGCGCCGCTTCGGCACCTCGGGCATCGCTGAAAAGGCCGCCCGCAAGGACTAGCAAAACCCAAGTCTCTTGCAAAACGTCATCGGAAGTCCTCCGCAGTAGTTTTGCACATTTATTCAGTTGACATCAGAGAATTTGCTGCTAGTATACGAAGCTCACAAAAAAATACACCTAGGCATTGTTAACAGCGTCAGCTGTTTCCATACAACGTATCTTACGACGGAGGGAGGGATTATGGATGCCAGGAGTACGAATTCGGGAAAACGAACCATTTGATCTCGCTCTGAAGAAGTTCAAGAAGCAGTGCGAAAAGGCGGGGATCCTCTCTGAGGTCCGCAAGCGTGAGCACTACGAGAAGCCCAGCATCAAGCGCAAGAAGAAGGCGATTGCAGCTCGCAAGCGCGCCCTGAAGAAGCAGCGTAAGATGATGGACTAACGGCCATCGAAGCCGGATCTCCCCTCCTCTCTTCCACGTACGATCCGGTATGCAGTAACGAACGGGGCTTTCGCAAGAAAGCCCCGTTTCCGTCTTCCATGGACACCATCTATGAGCCTGCTCGACATCACTATCCTGACCGTGCTGGCCCTGGGAGCATTGCGCGGCCTGTTGCGCGGCCTTGTGAAAGAGGTTGCCGCCTTGACAGCGCTGCTGCTGGGAGGCTGGATGGCCTTTCGATTCCACGAACAGGCAGCGCTACTGTTGCAAGGGATGGTTCCACCGGCAGCGGCACAGATGATCGCCTTTGTCGTCCTCTTGATTCTGGTTGGACTGGCAGCCCACCTGTTGGGTAATCTGCTGACCAGCCTGGTTAAGCTGGCCCTGCTGGGATGGGTCAACCGCCTGGGCGGCATGGCAATCGGCAGTCTTGAAGCAGCGCTTGTACTGGGAATGTTTTTTTACGCCGTGCTTTCGACCCCGTTTACCTTTCAGTTCAAGGATACGGTTCAAAAGCATGCCTTTGCCCTGCCACTGGCACAGTTTGGCGGCATAGCGATTGATCGGGCCAAGACGTTCCGGCACCAGATACCATGAACCGTAACGACACGGTCAGAGAGGTTGCTGAGCGGCTCTCCATTGCTGAGGTCATCGGCGAATACGTTTCCCTGAAACGCAGCGGCTCCAACTTTCTGGGGCTTTGTCCGTTTCATGGTGAGAAGACGCCCTCCTTCAACGTCAATCCGGCCCGTGAAATCTTTCACTGTTTTGGTTGTGGCGCCGGTGGCGATATCTTCTCCTTTGTGATGAAGATTGAGGGGATCAGCTTCCCTGAGGCTCTGCGCAAACTGGCTGCCCGAGCCGGTGTTGCCATTGAAGAGCGCCCCTTGACTGATGCAGAAAAGCAGCTCAAGACGGAGCGCGATCAACAACGCACGATCATGCTGGTGACAGCAGAGCACTACCGCGACACCCTGACCAGAAAACCGGAAGGTGCCGCAGCCCGCAGCTACCTGCAGGAACGGGAGGTAGACCCGGAGACCTCGGCAGCCTACGGGCTTGGCTTTGCCCCTGAGCGGCGCGATGCCCTGACCCAGCTGCTGAAGGCAAAGGCATTACCGCTTGAACTGGCTGAACAGCTGGGGATCATCCGTAAGGGAGACCGGGGCTGGTATGACCTGTTGCACAACCGGCTGATCTTTCCGATATCTGACCACCGCGGCAAGGTACTCGGCCTGGCC
>DAIQQT010000401.1:0-2625 GCA_036786685.1 Trichlorobacter sp. | reverse complement strand
ATGGCAGCAGACGGCACTCAATGACAGATTTGAAGTCCTGCTGCTTGTTCGGGTGGTAATTACTCCAGACCTTGCCGTACCATTTTGTCACATAGGCGCCAAAGGTAACCGCTTTCGGAGCTGGAGCATATTCACCCTTCTCAATCCGGGTATGGAACTCTTTTTCTTCTTCGCTGGCACCGGGAAACAGCTTGGCAAACTCCAGCGTTCCCTCTTTTTTCATTGCCAGAATCTGTTCCAGGGCCTTTTCAGCACGACGGCGGTTTTCCGGGGTGTCGTCCCAGCCAGTACTGCGCTCAATCCTCACCCCGTTGTAGAAAAAATCCAGATACAACTTCCGACTGCCGGACTTACGGGCAATCCGGCCTTCATTTCTTGGCTTGTTTTCAAAGATCTGTAGATCCAGAGCAGCGCTTATGCCTGCCATAAAAACCTCTCTTTCCTTGCCACCTCCTCCCCTGTGAGTTTGTCCGGGAGAAGTATCGCGCACCTGCTTTACAGGTGCAAGGCCAAGTTACAGCTCCAGTGACTCAGGGGCAAACGCCCGTCTATTACCGCCACTGCGTCCTTTACGTTTCAGGGGTTTGTCAGTTGTCCCTTGTGGGATATCAGATGTTAGCAGCAGATGAGAAAGCAGCTCACTGTTCCAAAGGATTCTTATAATGTTGCGCTGCTTGATGACATGCACGCCAACTTGCAACACCCCTGTTGCTAGCCAATTAAATACTGTTGAGCGGGAAACACCCATCCTTTCAGCAAATTGTTCCATTGTTAAAACTTCCATACGTCCCCCAGATGCAGGAATGCAGCCCCACGCCCCTGCCTCAAAGGACGCTACCGATACAGACGACAAACCGCCTATGCGAGTGTAGTCTTTTAAGCAACAGCAGCGATGCCGCTGACGGCAGCAACAACCCGTACAGCGGCATCAACCGACTGTTTTTATGTATCCGAAAGAAAGGGTGTGGCGGGCGGGACAAGAATCCGCAGCCGGAAGGTATCGTGCACCCTTCCGGCAAGGGCCGTTGTGTTTCTTCAGATTTTGGTATGTGTTTCTTCGTGTTTTTTGCACCGGAACAACGGTGCGTGTTTCTTGCCGAAAGGCGTGTTTCTTGTGTTTCTTGCACTGGTGGAACAGCACCAGTTCCGTGTTTTTTGCTGGCAGCGCAAAACGAAGCGCTGGCAGCGTGTTTCTTGCCGGAGGCGTGTTTTTTGTTCCGGCGCAGTTTTCCCGGAACGTGTTTCTTGCCGTCAGTGATAGTCTACAACTATCCAGTTATTCAGGCATGTAGTGCTTTTGAGTCCGACTCTCGCCATGGCCTAAACCTCTTTGAATAGCACCATTAGTTTTACCTTTTGCCCGCTCAGCTTGAGCATATCCGTGACGCAGTGAGTGCATACTGCTGCCATCATTACGCCTGGCTCCCAATGCAAAGAGCGTGTTTTTCTGGTAGTGATAAAAGGCTTTCAATGTCATAGTTTCAGGAATAATGGTCTTTGTTCCTTGTTCAGCAATAATTTTATGCACTTGAGCTATTGCTTGTTCTTGCATCCCAGCACTGATTTCAAGCAGTCTCGGGCGCCCACCTTTTGCACCCTCAACAATCAGATACTTACGACCATCAATTTCACATACTGACTTTGAGACGATAGACTCTTTGGCCCGTAGACCAAAAGCCTCTCGCATGTCATGAGCTGCTAAAAGCCGTTGATCCAACTTGCCTAATTGCTCACGAATCACAGCCAGCTTTTCATTATTTGGAATGATAGGCTTATACCGGTCGCCTCTTGTACAATTCAATGCAGCATTGGTTGAAGGTACGATATTCGCCTTGCCGATTGCCTTTGCAAGCACACGTGCCGCTGTAGCATGATTTTGAAGTGTAGAACCAGCAAGTCCTTTATCCTTCATTTCAGCAAAATAGCGCTCAATATGCTTGGATTTCATATGGCTGATATGCTGCAGTCCTTGTCCAGCCATATGCTTGGCAAGTGACCTAATATTCTGGAGCAGTTTTTGCCTTGTTAACGAGGCTTTGCTCCAGTTTTTACCGATATATTCAAGCGCCTGATGATACAGGCGTTGCTCTGATCGAGTCATGGCATCTCCTTTCTTGTTGTCGAAAAAGGGATTGAGTGTAAGCACCCATCGCGACCATTGCAGTCACGACAGTACCAAGCGCACCATGCCTGGCACATCATTGTGTTATGCAGTTCTACTCAAGGTAGAAAGTCCTCATTCAATGTTACCAATCGTTGAGGCCACATGCGGGTGAAATGTGCATATCTGAATATGCACAGCGACAAAGGAGGAAGAGAGGCGGGGTAGAAAATAATACTGCGTCATCTTTCTAGCACAACTTAACTGACTTATATGATTAAGCTATCAAGCCGTATCTCTTTCTTAAAACCGAAAGAGATACGGCATTAAGCATTTTAACTTGCGGTTTCACGGGTGGTAAGATTTTAAAACCAACTGCAGGCGTTGGCGTCGTCTGGTGACAAACATCCAGACCACGCCAACCGCCGCAAATGCGAAGCCCCTCCAGGCACAGCTTGGAAGGGCTTTCAATTCTCTGGCTGTGGCGTTGCCACAACGATTTATTGGCATAAATCAGTCATACA
>DAIQQT010000026.1:0-14148 GCA_036786685.1 Trichlorobacter sp. | reverse complement strand
CCCAGCCCTATCTGGAAATTCTCTACCGGGTGGTGGGCAAGGGAACCGGCATGCTGTCCACCCTGCATGAGAATGACATCCTGGATATCCTCGGCCCATTGGGTACCGGTTTTGAGAACGGTCCGGCTGGTGAGGAGAAGCTGATCGTTGGCGGTGGCGTTGGCCTGGCACCGCTCTATCTGCTGGCCAAGGAGCTGGTTAAGGATTCGCCGGTGCGTCTGTTTGCCGGCGGCAGAACCAGGGACGATGTGCTCTGCATCACCGAGTTTGAGCGTCTGGGGGTGGAGTGTTACACCGCAACCGAAGATGGTTCACTGGGGGAGTGCGGGCTGGTGACCAAGGTACTGGAGCAGCGTCTGGATGCAACCGCCAACAAGGGACAGATCTTTGCCTGCGGCCCCCATGGCATGCTGAAGGCGGTGGCAGGCATTGGTGCCAAGCGGGGTGTAAAAACCCAGGTCTCGCTGGAAGGCTACATGGCCTGCGGCATGGGCGCCTGTCTGGGCTGTGTCTGCCAGGGGGCTGACCACAGCACTGAAAATCCTGATTATCGCTGTGTCTGTACTGAAGGCCCGGTCTTTGAGGCCACTGAACTGAAATGGGAGGGGAACTGATATGAAACCTGCCATGTCTGTTGAGATCGGCAGCCTCAAGCTGCGTAATCCGGTCATGACCGCCTCCGGTACCTTTGGCTACGGTGAGGAGTTCAGCCAGTATGTTGATCTGGAAAAGATCGGCGCCTTTGTCACCAAGGGGCTCTCCCTGAAGCCCCGCGCTGGCAACCCCACCCCGCGGATTGTGGAGACGCCCGGCGGTATGCTGAACGCCATCGGCCTGCAGAACGTGGGGATCGATGCCTTTATCCAGAAAAAGGTGCCGTTCCTGCGCTCTGTGAATACACCGGCCATTGCCAACTTCTTTGGTTATACCCCGGATGAATATGCTGAGTTGGCTGGCCGTCTGGATGCCATTCCTGAGGTGGCTGCCCTGGAGGTGAACATCTCCTGCCCCAACGTCAAGCAGGGGGGGATCGTGTTCGGCACCGATCCGGGCTGCGCTGCCAGCGTAGTTGCTGCCTGTCGTGCTGCCACGAAAAAGACCCTGATTGTCAAGCTCTCTCCCAATGTGACCGATATTGTAGAAATGGCCCAGGCCTGCGAAGGGGCAGGGGCAGATGCCCTGTCGGTGATCAATACCCTGACCGGTATGGCTATAGACCTGGAGCGTCGCAGGCCGGTACTGGCCAATGTCACCGGTGGTCTTTCCGGTCCGGCCATTAAGCCGATCGCCCTGCGGATGGTCTGGCAGGTGGCCAGGGCAGTCAAGGTGCCGGTAATCGGTATTGGCGGAATTATGTCCGCCACTGATGCGCTGGAGTTTATCCTGGCTGGTGCCACCGCAGTACAGGTGGGTACGGCCAGCTTTGTCAACCCTGCCGCAGCCCAGGAAATTGCTGAAGGGATGGAACAATGGCTGGCAGCACGGGGCATTGCCGACATCAAGAGTCTGATCGGCGCTTTGGAGGGGTAATCTATGACTGCCACACAACCAGTACAACAGGGAGGGCTGTCGCTGTCAGACCTCAACTTCTTTCTGGTCAACAAGCTGGTGGTGTTGGTGGTTGTAATTCTGTTCTTTGCAGCGGTTATCATAATCAAACGGGTGCAGGGCAAGTCAGTGCCCTCGCAGGCTCCGGCTGCCCTCAAGCTCTCATTACTGGGACTGATACTGTTGTATTTTGAGGCGACTCTGACCGGGTATCCCGGCTATCGTCTGATTCTTGAGCGGTTGCAGAGTGTGATCGTGCTGATCAGTCTGGCCAAGCTGGTTATATATGTTGTGGTGGATATGGTCTTGAGTCTCAGGCGGCATGGAGAGGTTCCGGCTCTTCAACGTGATGCTGTCAGACTACTGGTCTACCTGCTGGCGGGTATCGCATCACTGCGCCTGGTGTTTATGATTGATCTTTCTGCTGTTATCACCACCACGACGGTTCTGACGGCAGCAATTGCCTTTGCCCTGCAGGCAACCCTGTCCAATGTCTTTCATGGTTTCTCTGTGCAGATTGACCCGATGTTGGCACGGGGTAAGTGGATAACCATTCCTGAAAAGAACCTGTTTGGCGAGATTGTTAATGTTGGCTTCCGCTATATTACGTTACGCTCGCTGGACAACAATCTGGTGCTGGTGCCTAATACGGTGGTGGTTCAGAGTGTCGTGACGACACACGGTTCCCCCCAGGAGTCTGCAGAGGAGCGGGCTGCCACAACACTGACGATCGCACTGCCCTATGAAGTGCCGCCGGAACAGGCCAAGGCGATCCTGCAGCAGGTGCTTGAACAGGAACCGTTGGTGGTGAAAACCCCTGCTCCTGTCGTACGTCTGCAGGTTATGGCCGATAGCAGTATCAATTATCTGATGAAGTTCTGGCTGGCTGACCCGTCGCAGCGTAATCTGGCCATGTCAGAACTGCAGACCAAGGTTTGGTATGCGGTGCATCGCGCCGGTTGGAGCTTTCCCTTTCCCCATCGTCAGCTGGTTACCGCTCCGCCAAAGGAGTCATTCCCGGATCAGCAGCAGCAGATTTTTGAGGGGCTGCGTCAATCTCACCTGTTCGATCTGTTGTCACAAGAAGAGATTGTCCATTTTGCACAAAGCGCCCGGGTCAAGCCGTTTGCCCCCGGAGAAGTGGCAGTGCAGCAGGGTGACCAAGGGAGTTCTCTCTATTTTGTGCTGCAGGGTGAGATGCTGGTTGAGGTGGATGGCGTCAGGGTTGCTGAACTTGGTTGCGGCAGGATGTTTGGTGAAATGTCACTCCTGACCGGTGAACCCCGGGCGGCAACGGTCAGAGCCTTGACAGAGGTGCTGCTTGCAGAACTGCCCAAATCGGCCATTGCTGAGCTGCTGGATCAGAATGAACGTTTGATGGAACGATTAAGTGATGCATTAGCCCGTCATGCTGCCGTCAACGTACAGCAGATGAATCAGCAACAGACTGATACTGATACAGCCGGTCGCAACCCGCTTGATTATCTGAAGCGGCTCAAGGCGTTTTTCGGAAAGGGGTAGCCGATGCTTGCAGTTGAAGAGATATTGAAGCGGTACTGTACATCCGAAACCGTCAGAATCCTGATGGTCCATGGCCGGATGGTGGCCGGCAAGGCGCTGGAAGCCTGCTCTGCCGTTAATGCAGACTCAGAAACCCGTCGGCTGGTAATAGAAGCCGCCTATCTGCATGATATCGGTGTCTGTAAAGTGGCTGCTCCTGATATCAACTGCTTTGGCACAGAACCGTACATCCGCCACGGCGTGCTGGGCAGAGAGCTGCTTGATGCAGAGGGCTTGCCCCTGCATGCCCTGATCTGTGAGCGTCATACCGGGGTGGGGCTGACGATTAATGATATCTCCAGCCAGAACCTGCCGCTACCACAGCGGGATATGACCCCTGAAACCCTGGCAGAGCGGATCATTTGCTATGCGGACCTGTTTTTTTCAAAGAATCCTGATCGACTTGAAAAGGAAAAGCCGGTGGAAAAAATCAGGAGAAACCTTGTACAATTTGGTGACGATAAAGTTGCCATCTTTGATGCTTGGCAGAGGGAATTTGGCGAATAAAAAAGCCCTCCCGGGAGAAGGCGGGAGGGCAAAGTGCCGGAAGTACCCTGACAGTACATCCACCACATGAAGGACTTTTGGTACCGGCGGCCCGTTGCGGGCCGCCTTTTTTGTGGGAGGCTAGATTAGAATTTATAGCCAACGGTCATGTAGCCAACATGGGCTTCATAGTTTGGATTTGCATATGCCCCGGTAAACATGACACCGGCAGTTTTTGCGATCATATAGTCGTAATTGGCATAGTGGTCGTCGCTATAGCGCAGGTTCTCATACAGATATCCCAAGCCAATGTTCAGGCTTTTGGTTATGTTGTACTTCAGCTTGGCAGCAAAGGAGTGTTTGGTATAACTGTCAACATCATTGTTGCTGACCAGCAGTGGTGCTGCTGTAACGGCACCGGCGTTTGCAGAGAAGTCTTCCGAGCCTTTTGCCTTGTCATAGCGATAGTCGCCGGAGAAGGTCAGCTTGTCTTTGATCAGCGTTACATCAGTGTTGAGGCCAAAGGCATAATTGATATCCTTGCGATCTGAGGTCCAGTTGTAGGCAGTGTTTGCCACATCAGGTCCAAATGGATTGGCATTTGCAGCAGCAGTAAAGTAGCGGTGTTTTGAGTTGTTATCAACCAGTTCAAGGTCAAAGAACGGGTTGAACTTGACGATACCGACTGTGTAGTTTGCATCAACATACAGTTCATGCCTGGTATCATTCTGGGTGCCCAGAACTGATTTTGTGTAATCGTTGATCTTGTAGCTGTACTCAGTTGAGAAGGAAAGGTTGTCAAGTGGATCAAAGTCAAGGCCCAGTTTGACGTTGTGCTGATTCTTGTCGGCTGTATCAACCGGCCGCCACCATTGTCTGATGACGGATGCATCTGTTGCAGCTGCAAACAGATCACCTCTGAAATCACTGGTGCGGTTCAGATACTGGTAACGCAATTTTGCAGTCATCCAGTCAAAAATACTGTTTTTGATCTGTGCATACAGGATGTGGTCCTTGGTATGAGGAGCATCTGTACGGGCACTGTTGTAAGTTGTGCCAAAAATTCCAAAGTTCATGGCCCGGTTGATCTGGAGATACTCATAGCCTGCAGATAACTTTGTTTTGGCTGGTAGTTTGTAACTAAGATCCAGACCGCCATTCACCTTGCTGTAATCAAATTTTTCCGTTGCAGTGGTAGCTGTTGCAACCGCACCACCATAGATACCGGTGGGTGACAGGTTCTTCTTGCTCAAGAGGTTCACATAGAGTTTAACGTCCATCGGTTTGATGGGGGTAGTGGTGATTGCGGTCGATGCGGTTGTGTAGGTCAGCTTGCCCCCGAAGTTGCCGCCAAAGTTGTTGAGTGACTCTGTTAAGGCGATATCGTTGCTGCTTTCAGAATAGCTTGCCCTGGCGGTAACAGTGGTGTCCCAGAACGGTATGCGGTACATGAGGTTGCCGCCGATCTTGTAGTACATGCTGTCCGGGGCGAGGTAGACGATGGTTGTCGATGGCCCGGTATAGGTGTGGGTAAAGGTCTTGTTGCTGTTGGTAAAATTGCTGATGGTACCATCAAAGGTTACGATAAGGTTCTTTGAACGATAGCCGGTTGTCAGGTACACATTGTCGGTAACATAGTCAATAGGGGCTGGCAGTTCCTTCTCCTGGGTGACATAGGTGCCCAGTGGTAATAGTCCGTGGGTTTCATTGCGCTCTACCCTGGCGTTGAAGAAGAAAGGGCTCTTGAAAGAAAATTCCATTTCACCGCCGTAATTCTTTCTGTTGATGGTGTAGTCAAACGGGGTACTGCCTGCGATTAATCCATATGCAGCAGCATAAGTGGCGCCGCTGGTAACAGGAGCTGTCAATGTGGTTGAACCAACGCCGCTATAGATTGATTTAGCGCCAAAAGTCAGGTTGTGAGGGGTCTCGTCATAAAACAGGGAGTACTTGAAATCCTCCTGCTTTCCCACCCTAACCATGAAGCTCTGGTCATTTCTGGCCTTGTTTGAGTCGCTGTTATAACCGAAGTTTTTCCCTTCAAGATAGAAGAAATAATCTTTTCCATAGTAATCAAGCAGTATATTTCCGGTTACGCCGGTACCAAGATCGCGATACTCATAAAACTTGGTCTTGTTGCCATGCATTTCTGTGTAATTGCCGCCAAGCTCAACATTCCCGACAAATTCATCGGCAAGTGCAGGTGTGGTGCAGGCAGTCACTGCCATGATAGACGTTATCAGTGCTCGTTTCATTGAAAGCCTCCTCCTTTATCGAATAAATCGCTTGCCGTTAGAACCAGGGGCGTTGCTGCCGTGGATGGTGCCGTGGCATCCGGTACAACCGCGAGCCAAACCACCACGGCCTGCGCTGGCAGTACCACCGAACACGGCCTGACCACCATAGGGAGTACCTGGGTGCCGAGACCAGTCATGGCAACTTTGGCAGAGCTGTGGTTGTTTTTCTTTCAGGAGTTTGGCTGCCTTGGTGCCATGGCTTCCGTGGCATTTTGTGCAATCTTCTTCAACGGGAGGATGTTCCCATACATAGGGGCCGCGCTTGTCGGCGTGGCATTTGTAGCAGAGCTGGTTTACATTTTCTGCCTTGATCATGCCGTGGCCCAATGCGCCATGTGGGTTGTGGCAGTCAGAACAGCTGACCTTGCCTTCAATGATCGGGTGGTGTGAGAATTTGTTCGCTTGGGATTTGATGTCCTTATGGCACTGGAAGCAGGATTCAGGCTGTTTTGCGTAGGGTTTGGGGTTCTTGTGAACAGTGTGACACGATACACAGGTAACATCATTTTTCTTGTGATAGGAGCTGTCCCAGAACATCAGTTTCTGGTTGCTGCCGTGGCACTGCTGGCATTGTGCATTTTGTTCTTTGGCACTCACCCCTTTGCCAAACCGGATGATGTTCTTCTTGGATGGGTTGGCAATGTGGGCGTCGCCGCCGCCGTGGCATGAAAGGCAATCCTTGCCAGCCTTGCCGTGCAGGGTGGTTTTGTGTTTTGCGGCGATATCTGTGTGGCAGGTAGCGCACTTTTCGTTGGCAAGGGCGGTGCCTGCAAACAGCAGGAGCGCACTTGCAGCTAGCATTGATAGTCTTACGAACATTCGTGGCATACGTTTTCCTCCTGTGGTGATTGGTTCTGCAAAAATAGGTGAACTTCCTTGTTGTATCCTTCTTCCGTTCAAACAGTGCTTAGCCTCCTTCGTGAGTTTGTGTGGTGTTGACTAAAATTAATATTGTGGCGGCATGATTTATTAGCGCTTTAATGATGTTTAGCAATGGATATGCCATTAGTTTGTTTGTGTTTTAATGTGTTGATATTATTTAGTATTATTAGGTGGCTGGGTGCGTTTGATGCGGATTATTGCGTTTGGTGAGAGGTCTTAGCTAGTTTGTGTTCAAAATCCAACACTAAGGAAGAGAGGTGCAAGGCTATTTCATTAAATTTAGAGCAAATAGTCTGATTTTGAGCTAAACGACTGTTCAATATCCGACATGTTATTGTGGTGGTCGTGGTTAGATTGTTTGAAAACTAATGAAATAGGGTGGTTATAGATGTTGTTGAAAATGTTCAAAATCCGGCATGGGGTGATGAAGCGAGTATCTGGTACTGAGGTTGGCAGGTCTGTGCGGGACGGTGTCGGATCAGTCAGGTTTGTGTAAGTGGTATTTTTCAATCTTACTGTATAGAGTGCCCCGGGCAATATCCAGGGCCTCAGCAGCCATCTTCAGGTTCCAATTGGAGTCTTCAAGTGCCTTCCTGATCAAGGCACATTCGGCTTCAGCCAGGGTTGGTATAGCTGTGCTGCCGACAGGAGTTACCGTGGGGGTAGCAGGCTGTATCTGGGCCGGTAAAAATTCTCTGGTAAGGCTCTTTGCCCGGCAGAAGACAACAGCATGTTCAATGATATTGGCAAGCTCTCGGCAGTTACCGGGCCAGTCATAGGCACAGAGCAGCTCCATGGCATCACGACTGATGCCTTCAATCTGTTTGTTGTTAATGGCGCAGAAACGTTCCAGAAAGTAGTTGGCAAGCAGGGGGATGTCAGATTTTCGGTCGCGTAGCGGAGGTGCCTGCAGCGAAACCACATTCAAACGGTAGTAGAGGTCTTCACGAAACAGTTTTTCACGGGTTGCCGCTACCAGATCCCGGTTTGTTGCGCAGATCAGGCGTACGTCTGCCTTGATGGTTTCAGATCCACCGACCCGCTGGAAGGTTCCCAGTTCCAGGATGCGCAGGAGCGAGACCTGGGTTGTGGGGGATATGTCCCCAATTTCATCCAGAAACAACGTCCCGCCAGATGCCTGTTCAAAGAAGCCTTTTTTGCGGGTTATTGCGCCGGTGAAAGCGCCTTTTTCATGGCCAAAAAGCTCGCTGCTGATCAGACCTTCAGCTAAGGCAGCACAGTTGATCTGGATAAACGGCTTGTGCTTGCGGGGACTGTTGGCATGGATGGCCGTTGCTATCAGCTCCTTACCGGTACCGCTTTCACCGGTAATCAGAACCGTGGCCATACTCTGTGCCACCTGGCTGATCTGCTCATAGATCTCAAACATCTTGCGGTCCTGGCCAATGATATTTTCAAAGCAAAAGTTATCTCCCTGGCTGCATCGCTCAGATCTACCGGATTGTACGGCCGCCTTGTGATCCAGAATGGTCTGGATCGCGCGTTTAACCATCTCCAGATCCATCGGTTTCAGCAGATAGTCATAGGCACCTGCTTTCATTGCTTTTACCACCTGCAAGGTTGCGTCATCGCCGGTCAGCATAATTACAAAGATATGGGGATATCTGCTCTTAATCTCAGTCAGCAGCTCAATACCATCCATAAACGGCATGTTCATGTCGGCAAAGACTATATCAGCAGGAAAACTTTCCAGGCGTGCAAGCGCTTCATCGCCACTGGTGGCAGTTTCAATCTGGAGTTGTGGATCAGCGCCTATACGTGTGCGGAAGATGCGGCAGTAGGCCGGTTCGTCATCAACAAAAAGAATGCGGGTGGTTGCGCTCATAATGGCGTTCCCTTTGAACAGGCAGTGGTTTGACAGTGGCTTGAAGCCGCCTGAACCATACTTTTTAACTCGCTGCGTTGCCAGGGTTTTGGTAAAAACCCAAATATTTTACCTTGTTGTAGCGCCTGGGTGACTGCCGTTGTTTCGATGAAGCCTGAGAGTATGATTCTGACTGTCCGAGGCCACCGACAGCTGACCTGATCCAGAAATGCCAAGCCGTCTGTTTCCGGCATCTGGTAGTCTGAAATAATGATGTTAACCGGCTTGTTTTCCAGTATATGTAGGGCCTCGGCAGCTGATGAGGCAGCCAGCATGGTGATGCCTTCGTTGTGGCAGAACCGCTCAAGGGTTTTCAGGATATGTTCTTCATCATCAACGCAAAGTATATGGAGTGTGTCAGGCATCTTTCACCTCGGCCGTAAGTGGCAGCGTGATTGTAAAGGTTGTTCCCTGACCTGGATGGCTCTGTACACTGATCGTGCCCTGATGTTGCCGGATGATGTCAGCAACGATGCTTAGTCCCAGGCCGGTTCCTTTGTTGATTTCCTTGGTGGTGAAAAACGGTTCAAATATGCGCTGCTGCAACTCTTCCGGGATACCACAGCCGGTGTCACTGATTCGTATTGAGATTGTTTTTTCATCGGCCCAGGTGCTGACCGTAACTTCTCCCCGTTTGTCTATTGCATGGGCTGCATTAATCAGCAGATTCATGAAGACTTGATTCAACTGCTGTGCCTGGCAGAACAAGGGGGGGATGGTACCAAAATTCCGATGTACCAATGCCTTGTGCCGTAGTTCATGATGCGTAATCCTGATGGCGCTTTCAAGACATTCATTGATATCAGCCAGTTTGTACTCCTGATCATCAATTCGGGAAAAACTGCGCAGGTTTTTGACGATATCACTGACCCTGCCAGCACCTTCTAAAGATTCCGCAATCAACGTGCCAAAATCTTCAAAAATGTAGTCAATTCCAAGCTCGTTCCATTTTTTGTGGAGATTTTGCAGTGACTCAGGTGTTGCAGCGGTTTGAAGTTCAGCCTGCTGGAGTTCAATATAGGTTTGTAGCCGGGATAGATAGATCTGCAGTTCTTCCAGGTTGTTGGTTACAAAGCCGATCGGGTTGTTGATGTCATGGGCAACGCCTGCAGCCAGCAGGCCGATACTTGCCATTTTATCCTGATGCAGGATGGTGGCTTGCCGGATTTGCAGTTCTGAATGAGCCTGTTCCAGATCGTTTTGCCGTCGCTCAAGCTCTGCGGTTGCTGCTTCAAGGTGGCGCGTCCGCTGAGCAACACGGTCTTCAAGATTGGCATTCAGATGCATCAGGGCTTCTTCAGCCTTTTGACGTTCGGCAACTTCAGACTCAAGCAGGTCGTTTGCCTCTGATACCTTTATTATTTCATCAGACAGTTGCAGCTGGGTCGCTGCAATGGTTTGATCAGCATGGCCAAGTATCCGCCAGGTAACCACAAACAGGACCAGGCACAGAACACCGCTGATAAGTACGGTTCGTACGATAAAGTGCCGAAACTGCCTGGTCTGGAGCGTAATGTCATAGAGCAGAATGAAGTTGCCGATTTCTTGATTGCTGCTTTCTCTGAAAGAAAAGGTTTTAAAAGCAAAATGTTTTTTGCCAAGGGCGGCTGTCTGCCAGTCCTTGTCATGAAACAGGTTTGAATCTTTTTGTGCAAGCTGGTGCAGCAGGAAATGGGGAATCTGCTCCAGCGATTGTGCAATAACAACCTTGTCAGGAAACTGATCCCAGTCCAGGCGTTTTCCCACCCAGGCGTAGCCGACTGGGACTGCATTTTTATTGAGCAGGGTCTTGTTGACTACCAGCAGGTAATCAGTGTTGGTCAGTATTGCCAGGTCATTCAGGGTGTCGTTGACTTCGGTGCCCAGTTCAATAAAACCAAGCTGGCCCGTCCGGTCCTTCCAGGGGATTACCAGGCGCAGAGTCAGGGTGCCAAAGGGGCCCAGTTCCAGTCCATGGGCTGCTGCTCCGGTTTCCATTGCCTGTCGCATGCTGCTTCTGGTTATGCTATCGCTATGCTGGTTGGGCTGGTGAACCCGTAAAAAGTTTGTGCCCTGCGGGTCATGAAAATAGAAATGGGTGACCTTTTTGCCGGTCAGTTTTTTAAAGTAAGGTTGGGCAGCAGTATAGAGCGCTGTACGATCTTTACGGCGCATGGCCTGTAGTAATGCCGGGTCATGCATAATTGGTTCTGCTGTGGTGGACATCAGTTCGGTCTTTGCAGCAAGCATTGCCTTGAAAACGGAGATACTTTCACCATATTCATGGCTCAGGGCTGTTGTTATACTGTCTCGACGCACAGCAAATATGGTCAGGATTGAGCTGATAACCAGCACCAGAATAGTAAGCGTGAGTGGAATCAGGACATGAGCGCGTATAGTGGACTGGTGGTTCATGAGGCCTCGTTCCGATGAAAATTAGTAAATATTTATGTGCATTCAGCAGGTTATGCTGTAGGTATACAATACTCTTTGAACATTGATCCATCATGTTGTCAATAGGATCGTTATTGATTTCTCGGTCTGGACAGCAACGGGTCAGCTGAAGTATATGAGTAGGGACAACTATCAGGAGGAAGGCATGATCAAGAGTATGACCGGCTATGGCAAGGGCGAATCAGCAGACCCTCAGGGGCGTTGCGTGGTTGAGATAAAGACAGTCAATAACCGCTATGGCGAGGTATCGGTCAAGATGCCGCGCAGTTTTCTGGCCTATGAGCATGAGGTGCGCAAGGCAGTCGGCATACGGGTTAAGCGGGGTAAGGCAGACCTGTTTGTGCAGTGGGAGGCAGCTGCAGCTGAGGTAGTGGTGCCGCCGCTGAACCACGGGGTGGCCAAGGGCTATCATCAGGCCTTTCAGGAGCTTGCTCATGAACTGCATGTATCGGCAGAGATTCCGTTGTCACTGATACTGGCGCAGCGGAATGTGCTGCAGGAAGCAGCCAGTGAAGAGCAGGGTGATCTGCTGCCGCTGCTCTTGCAGGCGGTGGGGCAGGCCCTTGATGGTCTGGACGGGATGCGTCTGCGTGAAGGCGAGGCACTGCAGTCTGATCTGAAGGCGCGCCGTACTGATCTGGCCGCTCTGGTTGCCCAGGTGCGTGAGCGTGCTCCGCAGGTGGTGGCTGAATATCAGCAGAAGCTACAGCAGCGCCTGGAAAAACTGCTGGGCGGGACAGAGCTTGATCCGCAGCGTCTGGCCCAGGAAGTTGCCCTGCTGGCTGACCGGTGTGATATTACCGAAGAACTGGTGCGGCTGGAGAGCCACTTTATCCAGTTTGATGAAACCCTGCTGCTGAAGGAGCCGGTCGGGCGCAAACTTGATTTTCTGATGCAGGAGATCAATCGTGAGGTAAATACCATCGGTTCCAAGGCGAATGATGCTGCCATAACTTCGCTGGTGGTACAGATGAAGGCGGAGTTGGAGAAGATGCGGGAGCAGGTCCAAAATATCGAATAGGAACGGTCTTTTTTTGCCCTGAGCACGTCAGTTTTCAAAATGGCTTGTCAACGTACTGGTGAGAAACGATCTTTTTCCGCCCTGGGCACAGCCATCCTCAAAATAATCTTGTGCGGCGTACTGACTGTACGCCTCCGCGATATTTTTCGGCTGTCTGCACCAGAACGAAAAAATCTTCGTTTCTTGATACAAATGTTACGAGGTGAATATGCAGCAAGAGGGACTCTTAATCGTTATTTCAGCTCCATCCGGGGCCGGCAAGACAACATTGTGTAATGGGCTGGTCAGTCGTTTTCCGGCGTTGCAGGAATCAATCAGCTATACAACCCGTCAGCCTCGGGCTGGAGAGCAGGATGGGGTGGATTACCATTTTGTTTCGGTGGAGCGTTTCAAGCAGATGATTACTGAAGACGGTTTTGCCGAATGGGCAGAGGTGCATGGTAATTTTTATGGAACCGCCATAGCCACGCTGGAGCAGGCCAGGCAGGATGGTGTTGACATCCTGCTGGATATTGACTGCCAGGGGGCACGTATTCTGAAGGATCGCGGCATTAATGGCCTGTTTGTCTTTGTGCTGCCCCCCAGCATGTCAGAGCTGCGCCGTCGGCTTGAATCCCGTTCGTCTGATGCAAAAGAGGTGATTGAGCGTCGGATTGCCCGGGCAACCGAGGAGATCCGCGAGGCACGCTGGTATGACTATATTGTGGTGAATGACCGGCTTGACGAGGCCCATGAGGCATTGGCCTCAATTGTGACTGCCGCTCGCCAGACAACCGGGCGGATGTTGGGTCAGGTGTCGAAAATGTTTGATATTTGAGCCGGTATAGGTATAATCACCCCTCCGTTACAGTGTAGGGAAAAAGGAGATAGAGACAATGGCTCGTGTGACAGTAGAAGATTGCCTTGAAAAAGTTGATAACCGTTTTATGTTGGTCATGCTGGCCTCCAAGCGGGTCAAGCAGTTATATAAGGGGGCTAAACCCCTGATTGACCCCAAAAACAACCGTTTTGTGGTTACCTCCCTGCGCGAAATCGCTGCCGGTAAACTGACAGCCGAATTGACCAGCAAACGTTCTGCATGATCGGATCATCTCTGGAGGCCTGCCGTTTGGTAGCGCCTCCATTTTTGTCTCTTCCTCACAATGGTTTTGATTCTAGCCATTACATAGTACCTATTCCTGCATGATACGCCTGAACGATATCCTTGATACGGTTGTTCTCTATAACCCGTCTGCTGATCTGAATCTGATCAGGAAGGCCTACGTTTACTGTGCCAAGGTGCATCAAGGGCAGACCCGCCTTTCCGGTGAACCGTATATTATTCATCCTCTTGAAGTAGCCGGACTTCTGGCTGGCCTTAAGCTGGATGTGCCCAGTATTGTAACCGGTTTTCTGCATGATACCATTGAAGACACCCTGACCACCTCGGAAGAGCTGGCCGAGATGTTCGGCAAGGAAGTGGCTGAACTGGTTGACGGCGTAACCAAGATCAGCAAGATTCACTTCAAGATCAAGGAAGAGAATCAGGCTGAGAACTTCCGCAAGATGCTGATCGCCATGGCCAATGATATCAGGGTGATCCTGGTTAAATTGGCGGATCGTCTGCATAATATGTGGACCCTGCAGTTTCAGCCTGACACCAAGCAGCGATCTATCTCCCGCGAAACCATGGATATCTACGCTCCGATCGCCCACCGCTTGGGGATATCCTGGATCAAGACCGAACTTGAAGATCTATCGTTCCGCTATCTGCAGCCGGATGTCTATTTTGACCTGGCCACCAAAATCCAGCGCAAGAAGCAGGAACGGGAATCCTTTATCCATGACATTCAGGACACCATCCGCCACAAACTGGTTGAACATCAGATTGTCGGCGAGGTGTCAGGACGCAGCAAACATCTCTACGCAATTTACCGCAAGATGGAGAAGCGCAAGGTTGATTTTGAGGAGATTTATGACCTGACTGCACTGCGGATTCTGTTACAATAGCGTTTGGGTTAACAATGCATCTACCCCATCGAGCGAAACCGACCAAA
>DAIQQT010000025.1:0-14210 GCA_036786685.1 Trichlorobacter sp. | reverse complement strand
CAGACCCTCTGTACCGGCTGTGGGCGCTGCATCAGGATTTGCCCGGTGGGGATCGATATTGCCGGGGTGCTGGAAGAGATAGAGAAAAAATAAAGGTTGAGGTTCAGGTTAAGGTTAAGTGTTTTTCCCTCAACCTTGACCTCAACCTTAACCTGAGGTCTTCATGTGTGATCATAACAAAAACATCTACCTGCCGTACCTTGCCACCGTGGAAGAAGTCATTGATGAGACCCCTGATGTCCGTACGTTACGGCTGGTGTTTCAGGATGAACAGGTACGGGAGAACTTCAGCTTCCGGGCCGGCCAGTTTGCCGAGTATTCTGCCTTTGGTGCCGGTGAATCCACCTTCTGCATCGCCTCATCGCCGACCCGTAAAGGGTACATTGAATGCTGCTTCCGGGCAGTGGGGCGGGTAACTGAATCGCTGCGCCGGCTTGAGGTCGGTGATACCATGGGGGTGCGTGGTCCCTATGGCAACTCCTTCCCGATTGAACAGTTTTACGGCAGGAACCTGCTGTTTGTCACCGGTGGTATCGCCCTGCCTCCCTTGCGGACCCTGATCTGGAACTGCCTGGACCTGCGGGACAAGTTCGGCGATATCACCATTGTCTATGGTGCAAGGACTGAGGCAGATCTGGTCTACAAGCGAGAGCTGCAAGAGTGGGAAGAACGCAGTGATCTGAAGCTGGTCAAGACGGTTGACCCCGGCGGAAACGGTCCGGAGTGGGATGGCAAGGTAGGCTTTGTGCCCACCGTGCTGGATGAACTGGCGCCAACAGCAGAAAATACCATTGCCCTGGTCTGCGGTCCGCCGATCATGATCAAATTCACCCTGCCGGTGTTGGAAAAACTGGGCTTTGGCGATGAAGCGATCTACACCACCCTGGAGAACCGGATGAAGTGCGGACTGGGCAAGTGTGGGCGCTGCAATGTGGGTAATGTCTACGTTTGCAAGGATGGGCCGGTGTTTACGGCAAAGCAGGTTAAGGCGATGCCGCTGGAATACTAGCAGGCTGCCAAAAACTACTGCGGAGCCTGTCTGCGGCGTTGCGCGGTGCTCACTCCTTCGCCTAACTATCAGTTATGTCTCAGTCGTTGTGCTCCGTGCGCCTTGCATCCAGGCTTCCTCATGACGTTTTCAACAGCCTGCCGGAACGATCAGTGCGAAAAATATGCACATTTCCAACTTTATTCATAGGTATTTAGCCTCGTACGAGGCTTACTTTCCCAGTAGTTCCTCAATCTTCGGCAGATCAAACCCCTCAATAATCCGCCCCATAATCATAAAAGTGGGTGTTGAGTCGATGCCGGCCTTCTTTGCAATGGCCTGCTGCTCTTCCTGCAACTTTACCCCCGCTGCAGTAACCGGCAGGTTTTTGGCATCCATCCGGTCAACCATGCCGGACATGACTTCGTGATACAAACGGGTCTTTTCCGGGCTGGAAAGGATATATTGTACCTTTTGGCGTGCATTGGGGTGCATTGCCAGCGGATTAAGAAAGACATAGCGGGTAATATCACGGCGGTTATGGAAATAGGCCGATGCTTTACGGCAAAAGGGGCAATCCGGGTCGGTGAACTCAATCACCTTTTTGGGGCCATTGCCAATAACCAGCGCCTTGCTCAGGTCAACTGGTGAAGCAAAGACGGTACCGGAAACAAGCAGGCTTAGCATTAGGACAAGGATGAACATGAACCGTTTAATCATACAAATCCTCCGTTACTCTTCAGGTAGTGGCAAGGTAATGGTGAATTCACTGCCAACGCCTTCCCGGCTTTCAGCGGTGATGGTGCCATTGTGGGCCTCAGTGACCATTTTGCAGAATGCCAGACCAAGTCCACTGCCGCCGCTGCCCCGTCCGGTCTGGTTGCGGGCCTGGACAAACCGGTCAAAGATGGTCGGCAGTTCAATCGTTGCAATGCCGTTGCCGGTGTCTGAGACGCTGAGCATAACCGCCACATCAGAGTTGGCCGACACGCCGCAATAGCAGCGTACGCTGATTTCTCCCCCGCAAGGGGTGAACTTTACCGCATTTGCAAGCAGGTTGGCCAGCACCCGCGAAAATTTGTGTCTGTCCAGATTCAGTAGCGGCAGATCATCTTCCAGTTGCGTCTGCAGCTGAATCTGGGCATGTTTGATCATGCCTCGAAATCCTGCAACTACCTGCTGTGCCAGCTCTGACAGGTTGACCGGCGTCTTGTGAAAGACCAGCTTGCCCGCTTCAAGACGATGGATATCCAGCAGGTTGTCGATCATGGCCACTACTTCATTGCAGCTCTCAATGGCTGAAAGCAGGTAGCTGGCCTGCTCCCGGTTAAGCGGTCCAAGCCGCTTTTCCCTGACCAGATCGATTGAGCCGATTGCCGCAGTGAGCGGATTTTTCAGGTCATGGGAGAGCATGGAGATGAAATCACGTTTTTCACGTTCAAGGGATTTGATCGCCAGACAACGTTCTATGCTTTTTACCAGCCGCTCAACGCTGAACGGGGCCATCAGGCAATCCAGCGCACCCTGTTTGTGACAGTCCAGATAGCGCTCCTGCTCATTGGCATCCAGCAGGGCGATTACCGCCGGATCATTACCGGATTCCTGCAGGTGCTCCAATGATGGCAGGCAATGTTGATGGGGGGGGGAGCCAAGTAAAATAGCATCCAGACGCTGGTTTTTGATGATGATACGGGCTTCTTCGCAGGTTGCAGCCTGATGCAGCTGGTACGGGGCTGTTTCAAGTAGCTGGAATGCCAGTTGGGCGGCGGTGGTGCTGTTTGCAACAATCAGAATCTGTTTCGTACCCATGTTATGGTTGACCTCCGCCAGACTCACTCAGAAAGGCCTCGGCAAGCACCAGGTCTTCCGGTGTGGTGATCTTGATGTTCCGGTAACTGCCATGCACGATCCTGACGGTTCCGTTGCAGCGTTCCAGCAGGGAACAGTCATCGGTTCCCAGAAAGCCCTCCTGCAGCGCCTGAAGGTGGGCCGCAAGAATCTGGCCAAATCTGAAGCTCTGGGGTGTCTGGGCCTGCCAGAGGCTAGAACGCTCCGGTGTGGAGATGACAACATCATCCTGCACAACCTTGATGGTGTCTTTGGTCTGAACCGCAACCAGAGCGCCAACCCCGCTGCTGGCCAGGTTTATGGACTGCTGCAGGATTGATTCGTCAATAAAGGGACGCACGCCGTCATGGATCAGGATGATATCATCAGCTGCGGCATGATCCTGCAGGGCGCGCAGGCCATTCATAACCGAGTGTTGGCGTTCGGAACCACCGGGCACCACATCCAGCACCTTGGAAAGCTGATATTTTTCTACGACTTCACGACAACAATAGGGGATCTCATCTTCCGGGATAACCAGTATGATGCCGTTGATCAGCGGGCTGTCCTGGAATACCTGCAGGGTTCGGGCAACAATCGGTTTGCCCCCCAGTTGCAGATACTGCTTGTTCATGGAGGCTCCCATCCGCTTTCCCATTCCTGCGGCAGGTACCAAGGCAAAGGCGTGCGGCTTGCTCATGGGGCTATCTCAAAAGCCTGGACAAGGGCCGAGGCAAGTAGCGGAATCTCCGCATCAGTCAGGGTCCGCACATCCAGCAGGAAACGGTCTTTCTGGAGCCGCCCCACCACCGGTGGGGTGGTGCTGCGCAATAGCTCTTCAAGGCGTTTAGATGGAAGTCCCGCAACCGTTACCTCAATTAAGCGGCTGGAAAGCTGCAGAAGAGGATAGGTGCCGCCCCCCGGACTTGAGAAGCCATCCTGCAGGGTCAGCGTAAACTGATGGGGCAGAAGGGCGCGCAAGCGGCGAAGCATCCGGCGTGCCAGGCTGGAGATCTCATCCAGCGGCATGGTCAGCATGCGCAGGGTTGGAATTTCAGCCAGCGCCACCTGCTCGTCCCGATAGAGCCGCAGGGTTGCTTCAAGCGCAGCCAGGGTCAGCTTGTCAATCCGTAATGCCCGTAACAGCTGATGCCGCTTCATCTTTTCAACCAGATCACGGCGCCCCACGATCAAGCCTGCCTGCGGTCCACCCAGCAGTTTATCACCGCTGAAGGTAACGATGTCTGCTCCGGCCTGTAGGTGCTGCTGGACCGTGGCTTCGCCATTGATGCCAAAACGTGCAAGATCAATCAGGCAGCCGCTTCCGGCATCCACCATGGTGGGGAGGCCTGCTTCCTGGCCGATCCGCACCAGGGCCTCGGTAGCTACCTCTGCAGTAAAGCCGACCACGGCAAAGTTGCTGGTATGGACCTTCAGCATCAGTGCGGTCTGTTCGGTGATCGCCCCGATATAATCGCGGGGGTGGGTTCGGTTGGTGGTGCCCACCTCAACCAGTGTCGCACCACTCTGGCGCATCACATCGGGAATCCTGAAGGAACCGCCGATCTCAACCAGCTCACCACGGGATACGATTACCTCCTGCCCGGATGCCAGGCTTGAGAGGGCCAGCATCACTGCCGCAGCGTTGTTGTTGACCACCAGGGCAGCCTCGGCACCGGTCAACTCGCAGATCAGATTTTCCACATGGCTGTAACGCTCGCCACGTTCTCCCTGTTCAAGATCAAATTCAAGGTTGCTGTAGCCCCAGGCGGTATCGCGCAGGGCCGCTTCAGCAGCATGGGCCAGAGGCGAGCGGCCCAGGTTGGTGTGGACCACCACACCGCTGCCGTTGATCACCCGCCGCAAGCTGGGGGTCTCTGCCAGGCGAATCTGGTTGCGCACCAGATGGCTGATGGCAGTGGGGGTGAGATCGGTTGCCGGATTAGCGGACAGTGCGGTGCGCAGTTGATCAAGCACGTTGCGGACCGCCTGCTTCAGGCCAACATGGCTGGTAAGCGACCGTAGAGAAGCAATCTCGGGCCAGGACAGCACCTTGTCCATTTTAGGAAGTTTTCGTCTGGTATCCTGCGATGGTCCACTCATGTCGGTCACCTATAGATCCATTGCCACGCCTGGTTGGCAGGCGGTTTCGTCCAGCAGCACCTTGCCGCCGTACTCAGCGTTTTTACGTACCAGCAGCTCCGCTGCTTCGCAGTCACGTTCACGGAAGGCGCTGATGATTTTGGTGTGTTCCTGTACGGAAACCGCCATCCGGCCCGGTTGCGAGAGCGACATCAGGCGCAGGCGCTGGAAACGGGTCACCAGCAGGTTGATCATTTCCCGTAGTTTGTCGTTGTCAGCCGCCTTGATGAAGAGATCATGAAAATCATTATGGATCTTGAAAAACTGTTTGATATCTGCATGCTCGCACAGCTCAGACAGACGTTCGTTGATAGTCTGGAGCCGGTCAATCTCCTTGCTGCTCAATTTGCTGCAGGCCAGCCGGGCTGCATAGCCTTCAAGGATGCTCTTGATGGCGTAAAATTCCTCCACATCCTTTTGGCTGAATGCGCTGACCACCGCACCCTTGCGCGGTATGACGGTGAGATAGCCTTCTGACTCAAGCTGTCGGAATGCCTCCCGGATCGGGGTGCGGCTGATGCCGAATCGCTCGGCAAGATCAGGTTCTGATACACGACTTCCAGAGCGGATGGTGCCGGAGATGATGGCATCACGGATCGTCTCCAGAATCTTTTCCCGCAGGGTCAGGTGTTTTTCTTTTAATCTTTTCATGGTGTCCGGTGGTAGCTCCCAAAGGTAGTGCTATTATTGTATACAGTATGCACTGTTTGTCAATTGAATCGATGTCACTTTTATGTGAGTTCTAGCTGTAAAACTGGTTTGTTAGGGAGATGCTTGCACCAAAGTCGCTTGAATTTTACCAGTTGAGATAGTAGGGTGCAGCATCTGAATCAGATAGAGGTTTATGCATGGATCCGGTCCGACGGCTGAAAATATCGATTGCCATCCTGCTGCTGCTGCTGACCATGGGAACTAGCGGGTACATGATTATTGAGGGCTGGAGCTTGTTGGACGCCCTCTACATGACTGTGATTACACTGGCCACAATCGGCTTCAAAGAGGTCCATGACCTGACTGACCACGGCAAACTTTTTACTATGGTCCTGATTGTGTTTGGGGTCAGTACGCTGGGTTATCTGGTCAGTAGCGTGGCCCAGTTGATGTTTGAAGGTCAGATTCAGCGGATCATCGGGAGGAAAAAGGTGGAAAAAAAGATAGATGCCCTCAAGGATCATTATATCATCTGCGGTTTTGGCCGGATCGGTTCCATGATCTGCCGCGAGCTGGCTGCCAATGACGTCCCGTTTGTGATTGTGGAGCGTAATACCGATGTGGTGGAACGGATTGAAGATAATCGCTACCTCTGGATGAAGGGGGATGCCACCCTGGATGAAACTCTAGTTCGAGCCGGAATCCAGCGTGCAACCGGCCTGGTATCGGTGGTTACCTCGGATTCGGAAAACGTCTATATTACCCTGACTGCCAGGGGGCTAAACCCTGATCTGCATATTCTGGCCCGATCCGGTGAAGAAGGGACTGAGCTGAAACTGAAGCGGGCCGGGGCCAACAAGGTGGTTTCACCCTATGCCATTGGCGGGATGCGGATGGCGCAATCCATCCTGCGGCCAAATGTGGTGGATTTTATCGAGATTGCTACTGCCAGTGAACACCTTGATCTGCAGATGGAGGAGATCAGTATCCCCCATGATTCCGAGTTTGCCGGTCATACTCTGGTGAGCACCGGCTTCCGTAAAGAAACCGGCGTTATTATTGTCGGCATCAAGAAATCCCATGGCCACATGGTCTTTAATCCCAATCCGCAGGCAGCCATTGATGAGGGGGATACCCTGATCGTGCTGGGCGATCCCGAGTCGGTGGATAAGCTTGAGGAGTTGGTTAAACGGAGGATAGAGCCGGGCCATAGCGCCCGCCGGAAGCAGGGGGGTACTGTCCATGCCTAGCCTGCTCTGCGCCCATGTGCCCTGGCCCCGTCTGGCAGAGCATCGCTCATACCTGTTGGATGAACGGATCAACCCGGAACTGTACCTTCCGGCTGATGCACTGGATACTCTGGACAAGGCAGAGATGCAGGCCTTGGCACATGACCTGACCAGCCATGGCCTTTCCTGTACCATTCATGCCACCTTTATGGATCTGAATCCCGGCTCGGTTGATCGGGCGGTACGCGAAACCACCCGGCAGCGGGTTGAGCAGACCCTGGAGTGTGCAGAGCTGCTCAAGGCCCGGGTGGTGGTGTTTCATCCCGGCTACAGTCGGCTTTCCTATGGTTCTGCTGTTGATGTCTGGGTTAGCAACACGGTTGCCTTCTGGCAACAGCAATTGCCCCGTATCCGTCAGGCGGGCTGCAAGGTGGCCCTTGAGAATATCTTTGAAGAAGAACCTTCAACTCTGGTACAGGTCCTGAATCAGCTTGATCCTGCCGTTTTTGGCCACTGCTTTGACAGCGGGCATTTCAATATGTTCTGTACCGTGTCGCTTGAAGAGTGGTTTGCCGCCCTGGGCAGCTGTATTATTGAGAGTCATCTGCATGATAATCATGGCACAGCTGATGAACACCTGCCGGTTGGCGAAGGAGATATTGATTTTCAAAAGGTAACGGATTTGTTGAAGCAGTACGCCCCCCAGGCGGTCTGGACGCTGGAGGCACACAGTCGTGAACGACTTGAACGATCAATGCAGGCAATTCAACGCTATTTGTAGATGGGACTAAATATGTCAGACAAAATTCTGGTAACCGGCGGGTGCGGCTACATTGGTAGCCATGTGGTGCGACAGCTTTCTGAGGCCGGTCATACGGTGGTGGTCTACGATAACCTCTCCACCGGTTTTCAAGATGCCCTGCTGCATGGTGAAGAGTTGATCCAGGCAGAGCTGGCTGATCATGGTGCTCTGGAGGCAGCCTTTCAAAAACATCAATTCAAGACGGTACTGCATTTTGCCGCTGCCATAGTGGCGCCGGAATCGGTCTCGCTGCCGCTTAAATATTACGGCAACAATACCCGTAACACTTTGGGCCTGCTGGAAGCCTGTGTGCGGTACGGTGTTGAGCGTTTTATCTTTTCCAGCACTGCGGCGGTCTACGGCTTTCCTGAAGGGGGCAGTGCCTCGGAAGAGACCCTGCTGGCGCCGATCAACCCCTATGGTACCTCCAAGCTGATGAGCGAATGGATGCTGCGTGACACAGCTGCAGCCCACGGCCTCAAGTATGTTGCCCTGCGCTATTTTAACGTGGCCGGTGCTGATCCCCGGGCCCGGATCGGCCAGCGTACCCCGGAGGCCACCCATCTGATCAAAGTAGCCTGTCAGACCGCCCTTGGCCAGCGTCAGCAGGCAGCCATCTACGGCACAGACTACCCCACGCCGGATGGCACCGGTATTCGCGACTATATCCATATCGAAGACCTGGCGGCAGCCCACCTGGCAGCCCTTGGCTATCTGGACAAGGGGGGCGAGTCCACTGCCATCAATGTGGGCTATGGCCAGGGCAGTAGCGTGCGGGAAGTGATGGCCATGGTCAAGCAGGTCAGTGGTGTTGATTTCAAAGTGGTTGAAGAGGGGCGCCGTCCCGGCGACCCGGCCTGTCTGATCGCACAGGCGGAAAAGATCAGGCAGCTGACCGACTGGCAGCCACGCTTTAATTCGCTGCAAACCATTGTGGAAGATGCCTGGCGCTGGGAATCGTCCTTGGCCGCATGCACGCGCTAAGTTCGTTGGCTTCGTCGTCGCCTCCTCAACGTACTGTTGAGTACGCCTGCGTCGCCTCCTCCTTGCCGCCTGCTTATCATCGTGCATGTGGCAAGGACGAGTAGCCGGAAAGTGATTGCATGGATCTGGTTATCTCACATCTGAATGCTGATTTTGACTGTCTGGGCTCCCTGGCGGCTGCTGCGCGGCTGTACCCGGGAGCCCAGCTGGCTTTTCCCGGTTCCCAGGAAAAAAACCTGCGTGATTTTTCTGCCCGTCATCCAGATCTGCTTCCCCCGCTTGTCCGTTCCAAAGATATTGAGCTTGCCCGTATCACCCGTCTGATTATTGTTGATTGCCAGCAGCCCTCCCGCATTGGGCGTTTTGCCGAGCTGCTGGAACGGCCCGGCCTGACGGTCCACCTCTATGATCATCATCCTGCCACTGCTGACAGTATTGTTGCATCAGGCGGCGTGATGCGCTCTGTTGGTGCCACCAGCACCATTATGACTGAACTGCTACGGGAGCGGGGCATTGAACCGACCCCTGCGGAAGCAACGCTGCTGTTGCTGGGGATCCATGAAGACACCGGGCGGCTGCTGTTTCCCACTACGACGCCGGAAGACTATCGCGCAGCTGCCTGGCTGCTGGAGCGGGGTGCTCGGCTGCATCTTGCCGATGAGATCCTGTCGCCCGAACTGACTACACCGCAGGTGGAGCTGCTGCATGATCTGCTTTCAACCCTCAAGACCAGTGAGGTCAGCGGGGTACGGCTTTCCGTGGCCCATGCCAGCCGTCCCTGGTATGTCGGGGATATTGCCGGTCTGGCCCACATGATGCGGGATATGGAAAATCTGGATCTGCTGGTGCTGGTGGTGGCCATGGCTGACCGGGTTTATCTGGTGGCCCGCAGTCGTGTGCCAGAGGTGGATGTGGGGGAACTGCTGCGTCTCTTTGGCGGTGGTGGCCATGCCGCCGCTGCCTCGGCAACGGTTAAAGGGGAAACCCTGACTGCTGTGCTGGAACGGCTTGAGCGGAACCTGTTGCTGATTGTGCACCCCCGCAAGACCGTGGGACAAATTATGTCATCGCCGGTCCGTAGTCTGCCTGCAGAAACCACCGTACTGGGGGCCCGTGATCAGCTGGTGCGCTACAATTACAGTGCCATGCCGGTACTGCAGGGGGAACAGCTGCTGGGAATCATCACCCGCAAGGTGGCGGAAAAGACCGTCTACCATGGCTTGGGGGATCGACCGGTAACCGAGGTGATGCATACCTCGGTGATGCGGGCAACCCCGGATACTCCACTGGCAACGGTGATGGACCATATGGTGGGAGGCGACCGACGTTTTGTGCCGGTCTTTGACGGTGAGGAACTGGTGGGGGTGGTGACCCGTACTGACCTGCTGCGCCACCTGCATGGCAGCAGCAGCGATGGCGAGACCCTCTATGACCTTGAACGGCTCTCACCTGAGCCAAAGCAGCGGGATATGGCCCTTCTGCTCAGAAGGCGGCTACCTGCAGACTCAGTACAGCTACTGGAGCTGCTGGGTACAAGTGGTGATGAACAAGGGGTGGCGGTGCATGCGGTGGGCGGCTTTGTGCGTGACCTGCTGCTGGACCTTCCCAATCTGGATCTGGATATTACGGTGGAGGGAGACGGCATCTTCTTTGCCGAGAGCTTTGGGGAACAGCACGGTTGCCGGGTACGTCCCCATCAGGCCTTCGGCACTGCGGTGGTGGTCTTTCCTGATGGCCGCAAGCTGGATGTGGCCAGCACCCGGCTGGAATACTATGATTCCCCTGGTGTCTTGCCCACGGTAGAGCGGGCCTCACTGCGCCATGATCTCTACCGCCGTGACTTTACCATCAACACCCTGGCACTTTGTCTGAACCATGATCGTTTTGGTGTCCTGCTGGATTTCTTTGGCGGGCAGAAGGATCTGCAGGAAAAGACCGTGCGGGTGCTGCATAACCTCTCCTTTGTGGAAGACCCGACCCGGGCCTTCCGGGCGATCCGCTTTGAGCAACGGCTGGGGTTTCAACTTGATCCCCACACCGAAGGACTGCTGCGTTCTGCGGTGCGGGCCGGCCTGGTTGAGCGGGTGGGGGGCAAGCGTTTGATGGGGGAGTTGATTCAGATACTGAAAGAACAGGAACCGGTATTGGCAGTCAAGCGGATGGCCCAGCTGGGCTTGTTGCCCTGCATCCATAGCGGGTTGCGGTTTGGGCCGGACAACGAGCAGCTGTTTGGCGAGCTGGAGCGGGTGCTGGCCTGGTATCAACTGCTGTATCTGGATACGCCGCTGGAGCCCTGGACCGTCTGGTTCCTGGCCCTGATGGATCGTCTTGATTCGCCCCGCTATCTGGATGTCTGCCGACGCCTGATGATGCCGGAGCGTCTGATGGAACGGGTCTTCGGACATCGTCACAAAGCCCTGAAGCGGCTGCAGCATTTGCGCCAGGCACTGGGGCATGGACAGGAAATTTCCAATAGCCAGCTGTACACATTGCTGCACGGCATGCCGGTGGAACTGCTGCTGTACGGACTTGCCCGCAGCGGCCAGGAAGAGCTGCGCAGGCTGGTGTCCCACTATCTGACCCGGCTTGCCGGTATGAAGGCGCTGGTCAGCGGCACTGAACTGCAGGCCTTGGGAGTGCCGCGGGGGCCTGCCATCCGTACCCTTAAAGAGCGGTTGCTGGCAGCACGGCTGGACGGTTTGATCGCTTCAAGGGACGAAGAGCTTGAGCTGGCCAGGCAACTGCTGGATCGGGGCGAGATTCATCATGGCAGTTAATCCCAGATATTCCATCAGGCGGCGCACAGCGCCTGCACGAGCCCTGCCGGATGCTTTCCGGCATCTTTTCGCCCGTTTCCCTCACCAATAGCTACGGCTATTGTTTCGTCAAGCGGACAAAAATCTGCTCGCAAATCATCTCGGCAGCATCTCGTGCCCCAATGGAAAATCTGGGTTGATTGGACTGGCGAACAGTCAGGATGGTTTAGTGGTAATTTTGAATTGCATTTTTGTGGCTTAAATGTAAAATGTATTTTACATTTTTGTGCGAGGGATGCAATGGAAAACTTTTTAAGAGAACAACAGCGCCTGATTGCTGCGATTAGGCCTACGCAGCGGTATCTCTGTACACAGATAGACTGGAGCGAACGCTGTATTGGTATTCTTGGCGCACGGGGAACCGGCAAGACGACCCTGATGCTTCAGCATGTTAAAGAACGCTACGGGACCAGTGATAAAGCGCTGTACATTTCTGTTGATAGTCCTTTTTTTCAGGCCCACGACCTTTTTGCGTTTGCCCGTGAATTTCATCAGCTGGGTGGAGAACTGCTGCTGGTTGACGAGATTCACAAGTATCAGGACTGGTCACAGCATATCAAGGCTGTCTATGATTCTCTGCCCGACCTGAAGGTGGTTTTTTCCGGTTCCAGCCTGTTGCAAATTGCAAAGCAGAAGGCTGACCTTTCCCGTCGGGCAATCGTATTCAACCTCCACGGCTTATCTCTTCGCGAGTATATCAACTTCAGCACAAACAGTAGCTATCCAGCGCATACACTGGAAGAGATCCTTGCCAATCATCAGCAGATAGCTACTGATCTCTGCAGGGAGATCAAACCACTTCGTCTGTTCCGTGATTACCTGCAGGTGGGCTGCTACCCCTTCTTTCTTGAGGGGGAGTCGTTTTATCTGCAGAAGGTTCGTGAAGTTATCAACCACATACTGGAGGTTGATCTTCCCTTTGTGAACCGGGTTGAGCCACGCCAGATTTCCAAGATCAAAAAGCTGCTGTATCTGCTGGCAACCGGCGTGCCGTTTGTGCCCAATATTGCCAAACTGGCCGAGGCAACTGATATCTCTCGTCCGCGATTGTACGAATATCTGGAGAGGCTGCAGGATGCCCGGCTCCTGAATCTGGTCCGCTCGCAAGGGCGGGGTTATGAGGTGCTTACCAAGCCTGAAAAAATCCTGCTTGAGAACAGCAACCTGATGTATGCAATTACTGATAAGGTGAATACCGGCACCTTACGGGAACTGTTTTTTGTCAACCAGATCAGGAATGCAGATACCCTTCATCCTGGCCTTGTGGACAGCAGTGTTGAACTTTCCGGTCGCGGAGATTTTATTGTGCAGTCCAGGCACACTTTTGAAATTGGGGGTAAGGGGAAGTCATTCAGGCAGATAAGCGGTATGGATGATGCTTTTGTCGTGTCGGATGATATTGAAGTCGGATTTAAGAACAAGCTGCCGTTATGGCTGTTCGGTTTTCTGTACTAAGCCGTGGATGTGCGTATGACACTCACTGGATTGTTACCGGTCATCGGCCGTTTTGCTCCATCCCCCACCGGTCCGTTGCATACCGGCTCTTTGGTTGCTGCAGTGGGTAGCTGGCTGATGGCAAAGTCTGCCGGAGGGCAGTGGCTGCTGCGGATTGATGATCTGGACGGTCCTCGCTGCCGGCAGGAGTTTGAGGACGACATCCTGCGCACCCTGGAGCGGTTCGGGCTGCTCTGGGATGGCAGGATCTCGCGTCAAAGTGACAATACTGCCGCATATTCAGAGGCATTTGAGCGTCTGCGGGGGCTGGGGGCTGTCTATCCGTGCGGCTGCAGCCGTGCCGAGATCGCCCGTTCTGCCTCGGCCCCCCATCCGGGTGAGGAGATCCCCTATCCTGGTACCTGTCGTAACGGCCTGCCTGCCGACCGAGCCTCCAGGGCCTGGCGGCTGCGTACTAATGGAGTAACAGTTGCTTTTGATGACCTGCGCCATGGCAGGATAACCACCGAACTGGAACGTAGCGGCGACTTTGTGGTCAAGCGGGCGGAAGGCTTTTTTGCCTATCAACTGGCGGTGGTGGTGGATGATCACCTGACCGGTGTCAATCAGGTGGTGCGAGGGGATGACCTGTTGGATTCAACCCCGCGGCAGGTCTGGCTGCATCAGCTGCTGGGGTGGCCGCTGCCGCAGTATTGCCACCTGCCGCTGGTGACCGCTCCCGATGGTGGCAAACTCAGCAAGCGGGATAATACAGTTTCGCTGGCGGATGGCAGGATGGCAGGAAACGAGTCTGAGCTGTTGCGCTGGAGCTTACAGTTTCTTGGGCTGGCGATCCCGGCGGAGTTAACGGGAGCATCGCCTGGAGAACTGCTTGGCTGGGCTCAGTCCTGTGCCCCGGCATCCTGGCTAAAACGGGAACCCCAAGTTTAGCCGAAATCCTGTCATCCCATCGCCAAAACGGTAGCTGGCACCGATGCGCGGATCTGTAAGAAACCATAGTTTGTTGGGTTTTGTCATGCCCAGTGTGAGCCCGAACTCATACTGGTTTTCAACCTTGAGCGGTTCCTCTGTCTGCATGCTGAATTCTGCAGCCGGGAAAAAACGGTAGTAGATAAACGACCCGGCAAGGTCCAGCTCTCTCCCCCACAGGCGTACACCGCTAGGATGTCTCACCTCCACGCCGCTCTGCAGCGTACCAAAATTCTGATCAGTTCAGCTTGCGCTATAATCATGTTCGCCCGCCCAGCACAAGTGTCTGCCCATCAGTAACCAGTACTTGTAACCGCAGAGCACCGGAGAGCCACCCTCCTACCTAC
>DAIQQT010000400.1:0-2642 GCA_036786685.1 Trichlorobacter sp. | reverse complement strand
CAGCATCCTGAAGGTGGCTGGTATCGAGAGACCTACCGTTCCGCTGGACAGATTTCAGGCAATGCCCTGCCTGGAGATTTTAACGGCCCGCGCTCCTGTTGCACCGCCATCTATTTTTTGTTGGAGCGGGGGGACTATTCTGCGCTCCACAGAATCAAGTCCGATGAACTGTGGTTTTTCCATGGTGGTGCAAGCCTGACCATCCACCTGCTGACAGCAGACGGAAACTGTTCTGCAATCAGGCTTGGGGCTGATATCACAGCAGGAGAGGTCTTACAGGCAATGGTACCTGGCGGTACCTGGTTCGGCGCCGAGATGAGCGGGGCAGGGGCGTACAGTCTGGTAAGTTGTACGGTTGCACCGGGGTTTGATTTTGCTGACTTTGAAATGGGTGACAGAACAACACTGCTCGCGCAGTATCCAGAGCATCAGGCACTTGTTGTCCGGTTGACCCGTTAAGATACGCATGCCATTACCAGAACAGACTGCAGTTGCCATACTCTGCACAATCCCGTATGGTACCGCCTGCTAAAATCTGACCAATGGAGACAAAGATGGCGGGAATTACCAAAAACAGCGTTGTTACCCTTGATTATACGGTTACTGACAGTGATGGCGTTCCTGTTGATGCAGGACAGGAGCCGCTTGTCTACCTGCATGGCGGCTACGGAGATATCTTTCCGCAGATAGAGGCGGCACTGGAAGGTAAATCAACAGGCGAAAGCATTATTGTCAATCTGCAACCGGCTGAGGCCTTTGGTGAATATGATGCTGACCTGGTACGGATTGAATCAGTTGATGCATTCAATGAACCGGTGGAAGTCGGTATGCAGCTTGAACAGACTGAAAACGGCAATGACCTGGTCTTCACCGTTACCGATGTTGCTGAAGGTAAGGCCGTGCTGGATGGCAATCATCCCCTGGCCGGCATGGTTCTGGTGTTTGAAGGCACGGTACTCAGCGTCCGCCCTGCAAGTGAAAGGGAGATCAAGGCCGGAAAGAGTATGACACCGGCCTGCTAGCCTCAGGGGAAAATCGGCTCTGCAACAGTGCGGGAAAGCACAGATTGAGTACAGGAGAAAACATGAAGCGATGGTTTGTACATACCGTACTTGTTTTTTGTCTGGTGGTTGCGCCCTGTTTTGCTGATGAAAGAACTACCACCGTGGTAAAAGATGAACCGGCCAAGGCGAAGCTGCTGGGGCCCCATAAACTGTCGCTGCAGTGGATAAGCTGGGATTATTTCGGAACCGCCACGGCTGTTGAAAAAGATGGCCTGATTACGCTTAAGGGAGAACAACGCGCTAAAACCGGCAGTGATTCTGTTGTGTTGGATGGTGTTGTTACGGAGATAGACAAGAACAGCTTTAGATTCAACGGCAGTATTGTCACAAAGGTGTCATTTATTAACGGCGGAGAAGCCTGTGTCCGTCAGGGGAATTTCACGTTCAGGATAACCGGTTCACGAAAGTACTGGCGTCTGAAAGAGATGGACAGCCCCTGTGGACCGGAAACCGATTATGTTGATATCTATTTCAGGAAATAATTTCAGCCTGGTTAATCAACCGCCACTACAAAACAGCCTTTGAACCCCTTTTGTTCATACTCTTCTCTGCTGACCTGTGCCTGTCGTAACGATTCAAAACGACCAAGCCGCACCCGGTAATAGTGGCTGTTCTTGACCCAGGAATCCTGCACATCAGACGCACCATAGTTCCTCTTCAGCTCATCCCGGTAGCGATAGGCATTTTCCTTGACCGTAAATGCACCGACCTGGATGGTATAACTGCCTTTGTCATAGTTTGCCAGTTGGCGGTAACTGTCGCCGGATTTGTAGCCTAATGCTGAAATCCTTACCGCTGCAACACCTTCCTGCAGCACGCCAATCCTTGAGGCTGCACCTTCAGAAAGGTCAATAATCCGGTTGCCGACAAAGGGGCCGCGATCATTGATCCGCACAACCACCTCTTTGCCGGTCCGTTTATGCTCCACCTTCACGTAAACACCGAACGGCAGAGTTTTATGGGCTGCGGTCAGGGCATGCATATCAAACAGCTCACCATTACTGGTCTTTCTTCCATGAAAGTCCCGACCGTAGAAGCTGGCAAGCCCCTCCTGCACAAAACCATCTGCGGTAGCCAGCGGTTCATACTGTTTACCCTGCACAACATACGGTTTTGAAACCTTGTGCGGTGTTGTGTCAGGCACCGTATACCGCTGACGCGCACACCCCGCAAAAAGAAGTGTAATCACGAACAGTATGGTGATTCTGGTGGGGCCTGTAGTCTGTAGCTGATGGAGGGTCATTGTGATTGTATTCCCCTTTTTGTTTCAGTTTCCATCACCAAGGCATTCCAATGCCGCTAAGAGCGCACTGTCCTGCGGTGGAATGACACCCCTGCCGGATCCGGGAGGGCACTGCTGCCACTGATGCAGGGTGGTGCGGATGATTTCTAAATAGCCCGGTTCCCGCACCACCTCCTGATATCCCGGAACGGCTCCCACCCACTTGCCCAGCCGGACATTGTGTTCCCGGGTGAGATACAGGGTGGGCAATCCCATAAGCGCCGGTCCGTCCATACCGGCGGTGGTCACGCCAATCTGGCCCACCAGGCCGTGTCGGCATCTCAACTCTTCAAACA
>DAIQQT010000399.1:0-2647 GCA_036786685.1 Trichlorobacter sp. | reverse complement strand
TGGGGCGCTGGCAAATCGAGCGTCTTGGAGATGATCGAGGACGGCTCCGTGCGGCAAATAGTCTGTGAGGACTGCAAAAGTTCATAAGAAGGCCGGAAACTAACCCGGCTTGACATTTTTTATTAGTCCTCGTATGGTTATCATTTATAAACCACTTTGTTTTGATAACCATACGGAGCTGTCATGCTACCCCTCACCGATCGCCAGGAACAGGTCCTGCAGTTCGTAACGTCCTATATTGACAACAGCGGCTATCCTCCCTCTCAGCGAGAGATAGGCGATCACCTCGGCATATCCAACCCCGGTGTCATGAAACACCTTGAGGCCCTTGAGAAGAAGGGGTTTATCAAGCGTGACTCCAACTCACGCTCCATTGCCTTGACTACCCCCTTGACCGAGACTGTCTCATTACCAATTGTCGGTACGGTCCGAGCTGGTCAATTCACCCATGCTGTAGAGGAGGTTCTGGGCTACTTCTCAATCAACCGGAACCACCAGCGTGGCGGCAGATTCTTCCTCAAGGTTAAAGGCGATTCAATGATTGAGGCTGCTATATGTGATGGCGACCTGGCCCTGGTCCGCACACAACCAATAGCAGAAGATCGGGATATCGTGGTGGCAATGCTGGATGGTGAAGCAACACTCAAGGAGTATTATCGCGAGAATGGTCAGATTCGCCTGCAGCCTAGAAACAGCAGCATGGCTCCTATCATCATCCGGGAAGGTGATGGTGAGGTCAGTATCGTTGGTAAGGTTGTCGGGCTCTACCGTGCCATGGAGTAGATTGTGGAGCGGATTTATGAGCAGATACGAGTGGCAGTAGTATTTGTCCCGGGCAGAAAAATCAAACCGGTCTGGTTTGAATGGCGCAAGCGTAAGCACACCATAAGCAAGACCACCTATACCTGGTCAGACAAAGTAGGAGAGGAAACCCGCCTACACTTTGCGGTTAGTGATGGAGAGGCGCTGTTTGAGCTAGTGTATGGAACTAGCAGCCAGAGTTGGATGTTGCTGAACCTGCAGGCAGAATAAAAATGCACCGCTCCATCATCCACCTCGATATGAACGCTTTTTTTGCCTCAGTAGAGCAGCAGGCAAACCCTGAGCTTCAGGGTAGGCCCATTGCCGTAGTGGGTGCAAGTCACCGAACAGTCATTACCACCGCCTCCTATGAGGCCCGCGCCTTTGGTGTTAAGACCGGCATGGCGATCTGGGAGGGACAACGTGTTTGTCCGGAATTGATCCTCGTCCGGGGGGACAACAGGAAGTACACGCACACCTCCAGTGAAATCATCAAGCTGATGCAGGAATACACCCCCCTGGTAGAGCCATTTTCAATAGACGAAGCCTTTATGGATGTCACCCACTCACTTTCTCTGTTCGGATCTGCTGAAACGATCGTTTATCAACTTAAAGCCCGAATCAAGCACACCTTTGGTATTACCTGCTCCATTGGGATAGCCCCCAATAAACTGTTGGCCAAGTTGGCATCTGACATGATGAAACCGGATGGCCTGACAGTGATCCCGCCAGACAGGGTGGGAGATATTCTTGAAAAGATCCCGGTGGGTGACCTCTGCGGAGTAGGGAAGAAACTGCAGAAGCAGTTGGCCCTATATTTTAACATCCATACCTGCGGCGAGCTTGGCCGAGCGGACGAAGAGCGCCTGGCCAAGAAGTTCGGGATCATTGGTCGGCAGTTGAAGATGATGGGCCAGGGGATTGACAATAGTCCGGTAGTGCCTATGGAAGAGGAAGAGCAGGTTAAAAGCATCGGCCACTCTATGACTCTACCAAGAGACATAGATGATCGTGACCAGATTCTGAAACGGTTGCTTCAACTTTCAGAGATGGTTGGCAGGCGTGCCAGGAAATACGGGGTGGCCGGTAAAACCATCAGCGTCTACGTGAGACTGGGCGACTTCTACAGCAACTTCCAGAAACAGACTACGCTCTCAGCAGCGATTAACCTCAGTGACGACATCTACCAGGCAACGGTAAGGGTATTTGATACCATGGGAATTGATCAACCGATCCGGCTCTTGGGAATCAGCCTGTCAAACTTGTACGAGCATGAAGGACAGCAGATATCCCTGTTCGAGTCGGACAGGAGAAAAGAGCAGTTGACGAAGGCTATGGATGCGGTGAACAATAAGCTCGGTGATTTCAAGGTCACCTTTGGCAGTTTGCTGGATGCAGAAGAGAAGGGAAGTCATGTTATCAGCCCGGCGTGGCGCCCGGCGGGCCCTAAAAACGTTGAAGTTGCTTAGTTTGGTGGTTTAAATATACCGTGATATCAATCGGCTGGCTGTGTTTTTAGGATAGGGTATTTGCAGATATGGACAAGTTCAACTTTGTGATGGCACTTTTTGTCTTGCTGCCAGTCGGGATCCTTGTGTGCGACCATCTTATGAAAAAATGGATGCGATAAATAATGAAACGCCCCAAAATTGCACTTTTTGACCTTGACGGAACACTTGCTGATTACGACGGTCAACTACTGAAGGATCTCCAGAAGATTGCATCGCTACATGAGCCGCCGCCGGTTCTTTACCAGGATATCTCTTACCTCGAAGCCCGCCGCCATGTTATTACCTCACAGTCCGGCTGGTTCCGCCATCTTCCTAAGTTCAAACTCGGCTGGGAC
>DAIQQT010000398.1:0-2676 GCA_036786685.1 Trichlorobacter sp. | reverse complement strand
GATACTGGGTCCGTCCGTTTTCTATATGCTTTTCGATCTCATCAAAGCGCCCTTCACGGATACAGGCCTGGATAGTGGTGGTGGTACGCATGATTTCCACCACCGGCAGGACCTTCTCACCGGTCTTGTCATTGATCAGTCGTAAGGAGATGGTGGCCACCAGGATGTCAGCCAGACGCTGGCGAACTACCTCCTGTGAGTCTGGCGGGAAATGTCCCACCAGGCGGTTGACGGTTGAAGCGGCACTCTGGGTATGCAGGGTTGAAAAAACAAGGTGGCCGGTTTCGGCTGCCTTGATGCAGGAGTCAATGGTTTCCAGATCCCGCATTTCGCCAACCATGATCACATCCGGGTCCATCCGCAGAGCTGCCTTCAGGGCTGCACTGAAGCTGCCGGTGTCAATCCCCACCTCTCGTTGGATGATGCAGCTCTTGTCTGAGGCAAACAGGAACTCAATCGGATCTTCAATGGTTATGATGTTGAAGTTGTCAGTTTGATTAATGTACTGGAGCATGGAGGCCAGGGTGGTGGATTTCCCGTTGCCGGTTGGGCCGGTAACCAGCACCAGGCCGTTGGGGGCCTGGCAGATTTCGCCCAGAATTGGCGGCAGATTTAACTCGTTAAACGGAGCAATGTACGGGGGGATCACCCGCATCACAATGCCGATACTGCAGCGTTGTCGGAAGATGCTGACCCTGAAGCGCCCACCATTGGGCAGGGCATAGGCGGCATCAAGCTCCCGCAGGTCTGCCGGCAGCTTGCGGTTACTTTGGGCAAGCACGGTCTGGGCAATAAATTCAGTGTCCTGAGGGGTGAGAGAGGGCAGCTTCGAGCGGATCAACTGGCCGTGTGCCCTGAAAAACGGTGGGTTGTCCACCTCAAAGTGCAGGTCAGAGACCCGTTTTTCAAAGGCGATCCCTAAAATCTGGTTGAGCAGGTTCATGTCCATGATGTTCTTCCTTGTCAGCCGGTTTTTGTGGCCCGCTGTTTACGCAGCAGGGCGCTTTCAATGGCCATGCCGGCATGTTCAGCGCAGCCTTCCAGTTGTACGGTATTGATTTCGGCAGCCGGTTCTTCTCCGAAATCTGCATAAATAAGGGCAATAACCTTTTTCCCCATCTTAAGCGGCAGCAGCAGTAGCGTAGGATCAGTTGGTGCTCCAATCACCGGGTAGAGATGCTCTTTTAGTGCCTGGTCTTCAGATTTACCGTAAAACAAGAGCCCTTTGTCAAGGATAAACCGGAACAGACTGCCGCAGGTGAGCGGGATCTTGAATCCCATGACCGGGCCCGGCCCCGCTTCGCGAGGAGTGGTAATCCCTATCCCCCGTTCTGCCACCAGTTCGGTATCCCATGCCACCAGGGTAAGTGCCCGTGGAAAAAGGGCTGCCACTGTCTCAAGAAGCAACTTTGCCGTTTCCGGCAGCGTAGTGACCTGCTTCAGGCTGGCACTGGTGTCTTTCAGGACCGCATTAAACTTGGACTGCAGCAGGTCTGAGGTGGGCTGGTCCTTTAATGCCTCATGGAAAGCTGGCGGCTTGCGCTTCACCGCATCAAGATCACCCAGACCAAGGTCATCCGCAGATACAAGAGTATTGCTATCCGGCTGTTCAGGGGGAGGACAGGCGTGTGGCTCCTCTTCCATCTGCAGCAGGCCGTCACGCATTTTTTCATCAAAGATCCGCAGGGCATCCATCAGGACATGTTCAGTTGGCAGGGTGAATTCATGGCCCAGATTGTCGGGGAAGTAGCGAAATTCATCACAAATCTGTATTTCATCAACCTGCAGGGCAAAATTCCCTTTTTTCCAGGTCAGTATCTCAACAATCGCCAGCTCAATCAGGCTTTCAAGGCCGCGGTAAGCGGCATCACGGTCAGCAAGTCCATTTTCCAGCAGGGTGGCAACCAGCGGTTTGCGCTCCTCTCCTGCCTGGTTCTGGATCTCCAGGGCTTTTTGCAGGGTTTCGGCATCGATTACTCCCGCTTCAAGCAGGATAGTGCCGATCAGGGCGCCTTTTGAGTAATGGCTTGCACCCACAATATAGCCATCATTAAAGGCAACCGAGATGTCGCCCTTGCGCCCCTCTACCTTTAACGTTCCGGTTTTACGGCTAGAATGCAGTAACTGGATCACATCAACAATGGAGAGGTGTTCCAGATCACCTGAAAAGGCCATGGGTGGCTCCTTGAGAAAGGTTTGTCTTCACATTTAAGCAGAAAACAGCGATGATTCAAGTGCCAAATAGCGTTTGGGCTGTGATTTTAACAAAAGGGGAGAAAATTATATGCAGGATGATGCCATGCAGGGTTTGGCAGCACAGGTTGATACTGCTCAGTGGCAGTGGTTGCGGGCACATAATGAACGGGGGGCGCTGATACTGGTCGAAGATATGCTGGAACTGGCCGAGGTAGGTGAGCGGCTTGTTGCTGATGATAGTGCCACGGTACAGGCCTGGCTGGCTTCCTCTCTGTTATCAAAACCGACCGCTGAACAGGTTGCTGCCTGGGATGCGGTGCCTGCCAAGCCGTTTGCCATGCTGGTGGTGAGCCCGTTTGTGTTGATTCAGGAACAGGCCGGGGCGGATAGTAGTGATAGTGTTGCAGTGTAATAAAACAATATTTCTGTTATTTAGCGGTGTCTACAGAGCTATCCCTTGCGCTGCTTAATGAATGATTC
>DAIQQT010000397.1:0-2690 GCA_036786685.1 Trichlorobacter sp. | reverse complement strand
CCATCCTGGCAACTCTGGCTTTCCCCTGCAAGAAGGCAGAGGAAATGTGGGACGAGATTTATGTCCGCCAGAACACCGGTATCGGCATGGCCAAGGCTATCGACCACTAAGTCATACTTTTCAATCGGTAGAACTATGCTATAGAGTAGGGGAGGCTTCGGCCTCCCCATTTTTTTTGATCAGAGGATCCTGTGAAAACTTCTCAGCATGACGATATGACCACTCTGCTGGATGAGTTACCGCCCATTACACCGCTTACACGTTACTGTACCGTTGCAGAGATCAGCGAAGCCCTGCAGCAGGTTAAGACTGATCTGGCAGTGGTGCGGCGCAAGTTTGAGGTGTGGGACGCTCAATCCGCCCTGCAGCAGGGTTTGATTGCCACAGCAGATGCAACTGTACTGAAAAAGCTGCATGAAGAGTTAAACCGGATTGAGCTGGAGCGTTTCACTACCGCATCATCTGTTGTCAGCCTGCACCGTTCCTGCACCCACTATCGTGACCTGCTGGCTGAACGGGCACTGCAGATTGTGACGGAAGAGATGGCAACTGCGGGACTCGGTGCGCCGCCGGTATCCTATGCGCTGATCAGCATGGGCAGTGATGGCCGGGAAGAACAGACCCTGATTACCGACCAGGATTATCTGATTGTCTATGATGACGGAGGAGAAGAGGCGGCTGACGCCTGGTTTGTGGAGTTTGGTAATCGGCTGGTTGATTGCCTGGAAACCGCCGGTTTCAAGCGTTGTACCGGCGATATCATGACCAGCAATCCCACCTGGCGCGGGTCCTACAAGCAATGGCGCAAACGGCTGTTTGCCATTGTACGCTATGAAGTGGAAGACTTTGCCAAAAATATGATGGATCTGATTGTCCTCTCCGATGCCCGCTTTGTTGCCGGTAATCGTGAACTGGGAGAACGGCTGATTGAGCTGATCCGGGATATGGAGAAGGAGCACTTTCAGGTGCTCTGGAGCATGGCCCGCGCCGCTACTGAAATGAAACTTGCCCTGGGATTTATGCGCAAGCTATGGACAGAACCAAGTGGAGAGCACCGGGGGGAGCTGAACGTCAAGCTGCTGGCCTGGGCACCGTTGGTCATGAACATCCGTATCCTGGCCATCAGTCAGGGGATGGCGGCCACCAACACGATTCAGCGGATCAATTGCCTGGAACAGGAAGGAAGTTTTTCTGCAGAAATGGCCGATGGGCTGCGGGAGGCTTATGACATCCTGACCCAGCACCGGATACTGCTGCAGATCAAGCAGATCAAAGGTATCCAGAAAGACTCTCACTACCTAGATCCACTCATGCTGGATAATGATGAACGGGAGCAACTCCGCCAGGCGGTGGTCAGGGTTGAAGAGCTGCAGAAGATGATTCACACCAACTTTAATATCGTCTAAAGCCTTGACAGGCACAGGTCGCTTCGACTATAAAACCACCTCCCATGCGCGCTTAGCTCAGCGGGAGAGCACTGCCTTCACACGGCAGGGGTCGCTGGTTCGAACCCAGCAGTGCGCACCAAATACATTTAAGGCCAACTGATCTTCTGTCAGTTGGCCTTTTTTTGTTTTCAGAACTGTTCAAAACTGGACTGAGAGTATACTAACGGGGTATAATTTGAAACTCATTTGATACCGTTAGTCAGTGTCAGAACAGAAGGAATTTGAGCGCCTGCCATGCCCGACAGAACAGCATGTTTAAACAACCAGTACGGCTTTACCTACCTGATCGTACTGCTTGCGGTGATGCTGATCGGCATCATGTTGGGTGCCGTCGGCACCAGCTGGAAAAATGTCATGCAGCGTGAGCGTGAAGAGGAACTGCTGTTTCGGGGGATGCAGATTCAGGATGCTATTGGCCGTTGGCACCAGCCGCAGGGAAACGTGCAACAACATGTCGCCACGCCGTTGAATGATCTGAAGGATCTTTTAAGGGATCCCCGGACACCGGCAACGGTACGCTACCTGCGAAAACTGTATCGTGATCCGATTACCAATCAGGATTGGACCCTGATCCGTGATCCGGCCCGTGGTATTATTGGGGTGGCCAGCAGCAGCACCGAGCAGGTCATCAAGAAGGATAATTTTCCTGATCAGTTGCAGGATCTGGTGAATAAGGAACGCTACGAACAGTGGCAGTTTGTTTATAAGCCGTCACAGAAAACGGTAAAGACGGTTCAAAGATAAGTGAAAGTTTCTGCGGGATTCATGGGTGAGGGGGTACGACATGTCTAGCAGGTTAATACAAGCGTATTGTACGGTGCTGCTTATGCTGTCTTTCTTGGCTCTTTCATGGACAGACAGAGCTATTGCTGCAACAACGTTGGATAGCGGATTCAAACCGGTACTCTCCAGGGCCGGACAGATTACCGGTATTGTTCCGCTGGCAAACAGTAAAGTGCTGGTAATCGGTAGTTTCTCCTCAATAAGTGGTACCGCCCGTAAAAATATTGCGGTGTTGAATGCGGATGGCACAGTGGATACCGGCTTCCAGCTGGACTCCCGCATTCCGTCCGACATGATTTATGCTGCTGCAGTGCAGGCCGACGGCAAGATTCTGGTGGGCGGGCAGATATCGGTTATAGGTGCAACAGAATCGCAAAATTATCTGTTTCGGGTAAGCAGTACCGGTGCTTGGGACGAAACCTTTAAGCCGGGACGGTATGTCTATACACCAGGTGTTAC
>DAIQQT010000396.1:0-2706 GCA_036786685.1 Trichlorobacter sp. | reverse complement strand
AAGTCCATGCTATGAAGGGACGACTGAAAGGCGGCGTTAAAGAGGCCCAGTTCCAACGTATGCGGTCCGTTACCCATGATCGCAACGGCTGCTTTGTGTCGGTTAACTCCGGCGCAGGTGGCACTGAATCCCAGGACTGGGCCAATATGCTGCTGCGGATGCTGTTGCGCTACTGTGAGAAAAAGGGGTGGAAGACCGCCATCACTGATTATCAGGACGGTGAAGAGGCCGGTCTCAAGTCTGCCACCTTCAGTGTTTCCGGTGAATTTGCCTACGGACACCTCAAGGCCGAGGCCGGGGTCCATCGCCTGGTACGGCTCTCTCCTTTTGACAGTAATAACCGTCGCCATACCTCCTTTGCCTCGGTTTTTGTCTTTCCTGAAATTGAAGAGGAAGATATCGACATCCGTATTGCAGACGCTGACCTGCGGGTGGATACCTACCGTTCCAGCGGCTCCGGTGGCCAGCACGTTAACACCACTGATTCAGCGGTGCGAATCACCCACCTCCCCACCAATATCGTGGTTGCCTGCCAGTCTGAGCGCAGCCAGATCCTGAACCGTGCCACTGCCATGCGGGTGCTGCGTGCCAAGCTGTATGAAAAAGAGATGGAAGAGCGCAACGCCAAGGCATCTGAGATCGCTGGTGAGAAGCGGGAAATCGGTTGGGGCAGCCAGATCCGCTCGTACGTGCTGCATCCCTACAAGATGGTAAAAGATCTGCGAACCGGCGTCGAATCAGGCAACCCGGATTCAGTGCTTGATGGTGCCCTGGATGATTTTGTAATCCCGTTTCTGATGGGTGTCCGGCGTGATGTCAAGGATGAGGATTAGGCCATGAAACAGAGTATCACCATCGGCTATCTGGTCGTGTTAACGCTTGGATTGACGGTAACCTACGGCTGTGCATCGCCACACACAACGAAGAAACGGACAGAACCGCTTAAAACCGGCAGCAGTGTTAAATACGCAAAGGGGGTCAGCCGTCTGGGCTTTGCGATCCAGATGGGGGCCTTTTCTGATGTAAAGAATGCCGAGCGGTTTGCCAACCGGCTGCAGGACAAGGGGCTTGAAGCGTTCTACTATCGCAAAGACAACGGCATCTATGCAGTACGGTTCGGTGATTTTCCCAGTAAGGAAAAAGCCCGTACTGTTGCCAACCGGCTGGTGGCTGACAAGCTGATTGACAGCTTCTATATTGCTCCACCCAACGAGGTGGTCTTTGCCAACACCAAAGAGCCGGTCATCAAACAGAACCGGCCTGAACTGCATAAGCCGCTTAAGCCCTATCCGCCGCCAACCAATGAGTTGGGCCTGCCGATTGAAGAACCGACCAAACCGACTCCGGCAAAACCGCCTGTAACCAAGCCGGGAGAGCGGGACCTGGGTTACATTGCTGCCCGTACTGCAGAGCGGTTTGTGGGGATTCCGTACCAGTGGGGCGGCACCACGGTGGTGGATGGCATGGACTGCAGCGGTTTTACCAAGGCGGTCTACAACCTGTGTGGTGTCAACATCCCGCGCACCTCGCGGGAACAGTACAAGGCCGGCAACCCGGTCAGCAAAAGCGAGTTGCGGGATGGCGACCTGGTCTTTTTCGGTGCCTCAGAGTCATCCATCACCCATGTCGGCATCTATGTCGGCAATGGCAAGTTTGTACATGCCCCCAAGCGGGGTGAAGATATCAAGACCGCATCAGTTGAAGAATCCTACTTCGAGCGCCGTTTTGTGGGTGCCCGACGCTATATTCAATAAGGCAGGAGCGTAAAGATTATGGCAATTATCAGACCGTTTGAGGCGTTGCGGCCTCCCGTACACCTGGCCCCCCGCGTGGCTGCCCTCCCCTATGACGTGATGGATGTGGAAGAGGCCCGCCAGATGGCTGGCGAAAACAGTGATTCGTTTCTACATATCTCCAGGCCTGAAATCGACCTGCCTGCCTCGGTGGACCCCCATGCCGACGAGGTACACCGCCAGGGTAAACTGAACCTGCAGGATTTTATTGCGCGCAAGGTATTGATACAGGAGGCTGCCCCCTGCTACTACATCTACCGCCAAAGGATGGGCAGCATTATCCAGACCGGTCTGGTGGCCTGCTCTGCGGTGGATGACTATGTGACCGGCGAAATCAAGAAACATGAGCATACCAGGGCAGACAAGGAAGAGGACCGGATCAAGCATATTGATACTCTGGATGCCAATGATGAGCCGGTTTTCTACATCTTCCGCGACAATCCAGAGGTGGAGCAGATTCTGGCTGAAGCCTCCTACGAACCACCCGATTACAACTTTACCACTAACGACGGGGTCTCCCATAAACTCTGGGTGGTTGCAGATCCGTATCTGATTGAGCACCTGACCAAACTGTTCAGCAACATACCAACCCTGTATGTTGCTGACGGCCACCACCGCAGTGCAGCAGCAGCAAAGGTACGCGAGCTGCGCAAGGCAGCCAACCCCAACCATACCGGCAACGAGGAATACAACTTCTTCCTGACCGTAATCTTCCCGGAAAGCCAGCTGAACATCATGCCGTACAACCGGGTGGTAAAGGATCTGAACGGACTCAATGCAGCAGCATTTCTGGCAGCAGTGGCAACCTCCTTTGAGGTTACCCCCGCTGCTGCGCCACTGGCACCGGAGACACGGCACCAGTTCGGCATGTACCTTGGTGGTCAGTGGTATCAGTTGCAGGCCAAACCGGAGC
>DAIQQT010000395.1:0-2709 GCA_036786685.1 Trichlorobacter sp. | reverse complement strand
AAACTAATAACCTCGCTGATAAAGGATGGTTTTGTCTCCCCGGCGGCAGACAGAGAGGCAATTCGCAAAACGATAATCTCTCGTTTGGGTCAAAAAATTGCCGACGACTGGATTCGTCGTGCCGGCGGGCATGGGGTGGATTGTAGTAACTGCTGCCGTTTTGCGGAATGCGGCGCAAAGACATACGCCGAGCAGCACGAGAACGATGATTTTCTTGGGCCGCAAGAAACCTGTGAAAACTTTATCATGCAAATAGACCCCTCGAAAAAGCCGGAGTACCAGTCATGCTTAATGCGTCTTGACCGATGCTATGGCATTACTGCCGTCCCCGACTTCGCTGAAGCCGATAACCTGGCCACTAGCTTGATCAGGGAGTTCCGCGAGAACAAGGGACGCATAGCTTGATGCCATAAGGAGGCCGTAAAGTGATTTTTCTGAACTTCCTCATTGCTTTCGCACTGATTGTTTTTGTGCATGAGTTGGGACACTTCTTGGCGGCAAAAGCTGTTGGTATGCGCGTTGAGACCTTTTCTGTCGGATTTGGGCCTCGTTTGACAGGCAAAGTATTTGGTGGGACAGACTACCGGATTTCCCTTATCCCTCTTGGCGGATACGTCAAGATGTCATCTGAAGGCCACTCGGCCAAACCGATATGGCAAAGAATTTTTGTTTCTCTTGCTGGTCCGCTGGCCAATCTCTGCTTTGCACTGGCCATCTTGGTAGGACTCTATGCTGTCGGTGTACCATCCTTGACTTCTCGCATTGGGAACCTGCAGCCAGACAAACCGGCAATTTTGTCTGGAGTAATGAGGGGTGACCGTGTGGTTGCCGTTAATGGTTCGGATGTGAAGTTCTGGAATGAACTGACCGACGCTATCGGGCGTAGCAAGCCCGGCACAGACATCCGGCTCGATCTGCGCCGCGGAGATCAGGCGCTAGTTGTTTTCGTGCGGCCCGAGACAAGGGGTGGCAAACCGTTTATAGGGATAGCCCCATCAGATGAAAGTGTGACTCAATATTTTGGAATGGCCGCTTCCCTGAAGCTCGGCTCGCAGCGCTGGTGGAGGGAAATCAAGAGTTTTGTGGGCTTCGTTTCGGGGTTTGTGACGGGGGCGAGTTCGGCCAAAGAAATAGGTGGGCCGATGGCAATTGCTTCCGTAGCTAACAAGGCGGCTCAAAGCGGAGTAGGCGCATTTATCCTCGTGATAGCCATTTTGTCGGTCAGCCTGGGAATGTTCAATTTACTGCCGCTCCCGATTCTTGATGGGGGCACCGTTTTATTGTATCTTTACGAAGGAATTGTGGGGAGACCCATACCTTCCGGTGTCTTGTTACGCCTGAACCAAGCAGGAATCATGGCATTAAGCCTGCTAATGGCTTGGGCCTTTCTCAATGACCTGGGAAGGTGATGTTCGGTAAGGCTTGGATGATAAAAGGCCCGGCAAAAAGTCGGGCCTTTTCTTTGGTTAATGGTTGTCTTGTAGTGTTACTGTATTTTCTCTTTCAGTATCTGGCTAGGCTTAAATGTGAGCACCCGTCGAGCAGTGATGGTGATGGTCTCCCCGGTCTGAGGATTACGTCCGCGACGGTCGTTTTTATGTCGGACATCGAATGAGCCGAATCCGGCGATCTTCACCCGGTCACCGCTGGACAGGGTTTCTTTCATCAGCTCGAAAAGAGCCTCTACGTGCCCATAGGCATCCTTCTTCGATAGGCCCAGCTGTTGGTGCAGCCGTTCAACGATATCTGCTTTGGTCATCCGTTTTCCGTCCTCCCTTAAAAACCGTACTTGTCCGACTTCCAGCGCAGCAACACCTTCTTGTCACACTCTGGCAATGGGTTGATCAGGCCGTCCTGAATAGCCTGAGCAACAACGGTGGCGGCTGAACCCGTCACCCTGTTTCCGTGCAGCATGTAAAAGTACCAGGCGAAGGGGTAGCCTGCCTGCCGGTCGAACTCGGACAGGGAAGCCATCACGCCGTAGGGGGAGGCATCATAGTCCGGGGATATTTCCGGCAGATCAAGACCGCCGTCGGCGTCAGCCCATTGAGGGCAGAAGGACATGCTCCGCTTGCCGTCACGGTTTGTATAATCGTTGTACTGGGCAAACCAATGAACACAGAAACGATGGCCCTCTTTGCCCGGGCTGCTTTCCTGCCAATCTCTGAACAATCTGGCTGCAGGCGGCACCCGATCCAGCCAATCCGGGCACAGCTCCAGGAACGGAATATCGTAAGACTCCTGCTGGCTACCCTCCGGCCCGAGTACAATGTCTTGAATATGGACGGTCTTCTTCTGCATCTCCGGCAGTTCGGCCAGCCGGCCTGCCTTTTCAACTTCGACCAGGTCTCGCAGGAACCGCCGCATGTTGACAAGATCTTCCAAGCGGTAGCTTGGTGGGGTGAGATACTGGATGTCGTGTTCGCCAAAGACATAAGATGGGCCACGGATTAGATCATGCCGATCTTCAGGAATATTCCATTGCCCCGGATCAAACATGGGGCGGCTTGTGAATTCCGATCCGGCTACCACCTCGATCTGGTAGAAGGCGTCGGGTGATGCGGCATAGGGCGCCGTCAAATGCAGAACCGGACCGCCCCACTCCGTCTTGATTAGACCGCTATCCTTATGTTTGCGCCACACGGCGCGAGCGTCGTTACTGTTCTCGGCCAACTGCTGGTCCATCCAGGTGATCAGGTCGTCTGAAAC
>DAIQQT010000024.1:0-14793 GCA_036786685.1 Trichlorobacter sp. | reverse complement strand
ATGTTTGTTCCGTTTTGGAACGATAAAAGGGCTGCTGGGAACATCAAAGCCTGCCTTTAGTTCAGGCAGTCCAAGCAATATTACAACCTCATCAGCAAGTTGAGAGGTTACCAGTTCATCACAGTCAACTACCAACACCCAATCATGGGTGGCAAGCTCAACAGCGGCTTGTTTCTGTGGCCCAAAACCTTGCCAAGGAACCTCAAACACCCGTTCCGTATACTTGTTCGCAATATCCTTGGTAGCATCCGTACTACCGGAATCAACCACAACGATTTCATCGGTCCACAGAAGTCGCTCCAGACAGGCCGACAAACGTCGTTCTTCATTATAGGCTATCAATATTGCAGAAACCGGACGTTTCACCTATCTTTCTCTCCGACAATACCGCTGGCAATCCCCCACGAGTCCGGACAGCCACGCAAATGCCAGCTCAAGAGGGTCATATTCAATTTCAAGCGACTACGTATACCGGCACTAAACGGAGCGGCAACGATTTGGCCAACCAATGACAGGAGAAGACGCACAAGCAGCCCTACCTTCAGAAAGAGAAAACAGAACGCTGACAAGTGCTTCTCAAAAAAAAGATACCGCGACTTCCAATACTCTATCCGTGCAGGAATATGAATCTTTTTTGCTGAAGCACCTTGCACATGTACGATCTTTGCATCCGGATGAAAAAAAACCTTCCAACCGGCCTGTTTCATTGACAGACACCAGTCAGTCTCCTCAAAAAAGAAAAAATACCGTTCATCGAGCATACCGACATCTTCAATTGCCGCGCGGGAGACTACCATGCAGGCACCGATGATGGATTCAACTTCTAAAGGGGCCTCAAAACAGCGCTCTTTACCAGGATATCTGTCCGGGAACAGTCGTCGAAGCAATGATTTATTCAGCAACTCAGTTGCAAGGGTGGGAATATTGGCAATTGAATTTTGGCGGGAACCGTCCCGGTTCAACAGTTGGCCGCCGCAGACCCCGACATCATATTGCTTATCCATAAATGAGATTATTGTTTCCAACGCAAGTGGCAGCACAATGGTATCAGAATTCAGTAAAACCAGATATCGGCCGGCAACCTGCCGCATGGCCTGGTTATTGGCGCGAGCAAAACCAAGGTTGGCACTGTTCCTGATGCAATGCACCTGAGGAAAGCTGTTTTCAACCATATCAGCACTACCGTCAGAACTGTCATTGTCAACAACCCAGACCTCAAAACTGATTCCGGATACCACTGAAAAAAGCGACTCAAGGCACACAGCAAGCAGTTCGCGGGTATTGTAATTAACAATTACAATACTGGCATCATATGCCGGCGACACAGAGGTCACTTACTCTGTCCCCCCATCAGATGCTCCAGCCATAATTGCCCCCATAATGGCCAACCAGCTCAAATAGAAAGATGAGGTCAGCATGGTATTAGTCAGGCTGCCTACCATAAATACGACCAGATAGCAGAATATTACTGCACCGGCCAGACTTCGCCGACGCTGCCAGGCAAAACATGCCATGCGCCACAACAAAAAAAACAAGAGCCCCATACCGGCAATACCGTAGTTAGCAAGCAGGTAAAAATAGGTACTGTGTGGATTATCAAAGGAATAAGCAGCCTTCTTAACCACCTCCTGCTCCCAGCGTTTTTTAAAGCCATTGGTGCCTGCACCAAACAAAGGATTCTGCAGAAAAAGCTCCCACGACACCTTCCACATTTCAAACCGCGCACCTACAGAGGTTTTGGCCCCTGCACCTGCCGAATACTGTGTCAAATCAGACTGCACCGCCTGTATCCGCTGGGACAGCATAGCGGAATTCAACCCCACGCACAGGCAAAGCAGTACCACACCAACCGCCAGCAGTCTGCTCCCCTGAACCAGGTTGTAGAGTATGTAACCACTTAGTATAACAGCAGCCAGATACCCGGTTCTACCGGGAACCGCCAGCATCAGGTCTGTCAGCAGCAGCACTATGGCACTGAGCAGCAGCCAGCGACTGCGCCGGTCTCGGGAATGTCTGAAAAGATACGAACAGATCCCGGCACTAAAGACCAGCAACAACGAGAAGGCACCTGTCAAGGTGCCATTTAGCAGGCCGACCGGCGCCCCCTGATCCCGCATCGGAATAAGCCCTAAATACTGCGAAAGCGAAATTCCAGCGCTAAAAACAGTTCCCACCACCAAAGCATTGACAACATTTTTGAGCAACTCTGGATGGATACGCAAGCAGAACAGTAGAGCCAACAGGTCAACGGCAAAGATTGCCTCTTTGGCATACGCGCCGTACGGACCAGGACCGGGATGAAAGAACCAGAGTAGCGGCATTGCAAACACCTGCAAAAATGCGAGCAGGTCAGCAGAGAAGATCTTCATACGAGGTTTGAAGTTGGCTGCCGTCATAACAGCAAACAGAATTAGAGCCACCGCGGCAATATTACGAGGAGCTTTGGCAATCGGAAACAGCAGTACTGTCAGTAGTGCTGACACAGCCAGCGCACTGTAGGGATGTTGCCACAAACCAATCTTAAGTTTTTCAGCCCATTGCATACAAGACTACCCGCAGACCGCAGGGCGTATCGCACCTGCCTCCTGGTCACTGAACTGCAGCCCATGCAGCCTGCTGTACAGGCCGCTCCCCTCAACCAGATCGGCGTGAGTTCCCGTTTCAACAATCCGGCCTTTTTCCAGTACCACTATGGTGTCTGCATGCATCACCGTAGAAAGACGATGGGCAATGACAAAGGTCGTCCTGTTCAGCATCAGGTTATCCAGCGCCTGTTGCACCATCTTCTCACTTTCGGTATCCAGAGCACTGGTGGCTTCATCCAGGATCAGAATCGGTGCGTTTTTGAGAAGTGCGCGTGCAATACAGATTCGCTGGCGCTGCCCACCGGACAACCGTATACCACGATCACCGATATTCGTAGCATATCCTTCCGGCAGTTCCCGAATAAAATCATGGGCAAAGGCAGCCTTTGCTGCAGCCTCAACCTCTGCATCGTCTGCGCCTGGCCTGCCATAACGGATGTTATTGGCAATGGTATCATTAAACAGGGTGGTTTCCTGGTCAACTAAGGCAAACTGCCGGTTCAGGGCATCCATCCGCAGGTAGCGCAGGTCGTGGCCATCCAGTAGAATACTGCCCTGATTAACATCATACAGACGCATCAAAAGTGCAGCCAGGGTGGACTTACCACCGCCTGATGGCCCCACCAGAGCGACCATCTGCCCCGGCTCAACCTTCAGGGAAACCTGGTCTAGAATGGTTTCTTCTCCATATCCAAAACTGATATCACGCAACTCAACCCTGCCGGTAACTCGGCCAATCTCCAAGGAATCCTGTTGTTCAACAACCGTACGTTGAGCATCCATCTGCTGGAAGACCCGTTCTGCCGCGCCAGCGGAACGCTGAATGGTGTTGTAGGAACCCTGCAGTTTCTTGACCGGATTAAACAGCATGATCATGGCAGCGATAAAAGAAAACAGCTCAGAAGCGGACATACGACCGGACATAACCTGGCTGCCACCCAGCCAGACCACCGCAGCAATGCCCAGCGAGATGATCATCTCTGAAACCGGCATGGCCAGTGACTCATACTTGATGAACTTCTTATACTGCCCCAGATAGGCCAGGTTCTCGGCCCTGAAACGAGCAATAACGGTTCCTTCAAGTCCAAAGGCCTTGATCACCTTGATACCGGAAAAGGTTTCCTGCAGGATAGAGCCGATGCCGCCCATCACGTCCAGACTACGCCGGGCAGCGTTCTTAATCTTTTTACCGATCAGTTGCGCCGGATAGATGGTGACCGGCAATACCACAAAACAGAGGATGGCCAGTTGCCAGTTGCGATAGAAGATGACCACCAGCAGAGAGACAAAGGAGATCAGGTCACGGAACAGGCCACAAACCACATTGGCCATCCCCTCCTGCATCATACCGATGTCGTTGGTCATACGGGACATCAATTCGCCGGTGGCCTGCCGGTTATAGAAGGCCATATCCTTCCTGATGGTGCTGCCGTACAGATCATTACGGATATCCTGAATCGCCTTCTGCCCGGCAAGTTTGATGGTGGTGTCGTAGGTAAACCGGCAGATTCCCCGCAGGACAAAGAGCGCAACAATACCAAGCGGCACGAATAGAAAAATGGTGGTATCCTTACCGTCAAAGATCTTTTGTAGCACCGGCTGTACCAGCCAGGCAAAAGCGCCGTCCATGGCCCCCACCACCATTGAACAGAGGGCAGAAACCACCAGCAGCCCCCAGTAAGGCTTGAGATAGGCAAGAGTACGTAGCATAACAGGGTTCATGGAGTTCAGTTTTCCTTTTTTGCGTAAAGCGCACGGGCGGCAGCAACGACATCCTCCACCGTCACCGCCGTCATGCAGCGGTGGTCAGTCGGACAGACCCGGAGCTTGCAGGGGGCACAGTTAACCGCTTGACGTACAATCAACGCCTTATCAGAACCGGGCGCGGTACCAATATGGTCTGTAGGCCCAAAAACAGCCACCAGTGGCACGCCAAAGGCGGCTGCAATATGCATCGGTCCCGAGTCGTTGGTGATAAAGAAGTTGCAGCGTTTGATCAACGCCATCAGCTGTCGAACAGACGTTTTACCTGCCATGTTCAGGCAGGCACCCTGCAGTGTCCGCTCAATTTCAGCCACAATCTTGGTCTCGTCCGGACCACCGAACAGGACAATCTGAGCGCTCCATGCAGCAGCTAACTGTTTAGCCACCTCGCCAAAACGCTCGGGATACCAGCGTTTGGCCGAACCAAAGCTGGCACCGGCATTGATCCCCAGTAGAACATCGCCATTACTAATACCGTGGCTGGCTAAAAGTTCAACAGCTGCCCGATCTTCTTCAGCTGAGGTTGCCAGACAGGGTGTTGCTACGCTGCCATGGATATTGAAAGCTGCCAGCAACCGCAGATAATAGCCGGTTTCATGCTCTGTTGCGTGAACTGGCATATCATTAAAACGCTTGGTCAACAGCAGGCTGCGTCCATCCGATGCCTTGCCCCAGCGCTGTGGAATCCGTGCCAGGCAGGGGATCAGCGCTGAATCAAATGAATTAGGCAAGATAACAGCCAGATCGAACCGTTCCGCAGCCACCTCCCGTGCCAGACGTAACCGCCCCAGCAGACCACGATGCTTTAACTTGCGATCGAACAACATAACCCGGTCCAGCGCAGGATGCCCCTGCAGCAGCTGGCCCACCAGCGGGTTGGCCAGCAGCGTAATCTCTGCCCAAGGATAGGTTTCCCGTACTGCCATCAGGGCCGGAGTGGTCATGACCGCGTCACCGATCCAGTTAACCGCCCGCACCAGTATGTTACGGTAATCCTGTTGCATCATGCATAACCTGTTAAAAACGAGCGTAGTATGCCGTAATCAGCTACAGCTTGAAAGCAGTTTATCCAAGCTACTCTGCAGTAGCTGCCCATTATCAGCAAGCTTAAGCTCTAAACGGGTAATAACCAGCTTGTTTTTCCATGCCAGATCGCAGCCTGCCAGCTTGACCCCATCCTTTCCGGTGATCAGCAGCCAGTCCGGCTCTGATTCAGCAATACAACGCTCAAGCAGCGCCAGCTGCTCAGCCCCGTAGCCGGTATGGTCAGGCAGGGCAACGGTTGTTGCCAGCTGCATGCCCAGCCCCCGTAATCCATCAAAAAAAGTGGCAGGATCTGCAATACCGGCAAAGGCAGCCACACGTCCCTGTTGCAGTTTTTCAAGCGATAGTTCCTCACCGGTTTCCAAACGATGAAACCCGGTCAAATGATGCTCAGAACAACAACAGGGCAGATCAAGATCAGGAACGGTCTGTCCTGGCTGACAGCGGGTAAACAGTATCAGATCAGCCCGTTTCATGGCGGTGCGCGGTTCCCGCAGCAGCCCCAGCGGTAGGGTCCAGCCATTACCAAAAGGTCGCGTAGCATCTAACAGCAGGATGTTTAAATCACGATGCAGACGGATATGTTGAAAACCGTCATCCAACAGCAGAACATCCGGCTTAAGCTGCTCTAGAGCCAGCAAACCGGCTCGATACCGATCCGCCCCGATCACCACCATCAGCCCCGGCAGACTCCGGGCCAGCAGGCAGGGCTCATCACCGGCCTGTTCAGGCCCCAGCAGCAGTGCGTTGCCATCACTTACCACTGCCACCTGTCCCTCAAGGGAGCCGCCATAACCACGGGACAGGACGGCCACCCGGTAACCGCGCCTGTGCAGCTCCTGCGCAACCAGCAGGGTTACCGGTGTCTTGCCGGTACCCCCCACAGTGATATTGCCAATCGAAATGACCGGACAGGGTAATTTGAGGGTGGCCAGGATACCGCTTTGGTACAGCAGAGCTCGTATCCTTAACGCCATACTGTACAGCAGCGCAGCAGGGGCCAGCAGCAGCAGCAGAGCCATACGGGCTGCCCCGGTATTACTCCCCTCTGCAACGCCCCGCCACCAGACCGCGCAGCTCATTGCGCCATCACCTCTTCCAGCATGGCAAGGTGCCGCTCAACGGCACCACCATTATCGCGCAGCAACTTAAGCCCGTTACTCCCCACCACCTGTCGCAGCTCAGGTGTTGCCAGAAAATCCCTTGCAGCACTCAACAGTTCCTGCTGATCTGCCACCTGTACCCCGGCTCCATACTCAAGGGCCAGTGCTGTTATCTCCAGGAAATTATCCATGTAAGGACCAAACAGCATCGGAATGCCCCGGGAAGCAGGCTCCAGAAGGTTATGGCCTCCGGTGGGGACCAGACTCCCCCCCACATAGGCCAGATCAGCCAGGGCATACAGCTGCATCAGCTCACCCACCGTATCAACCAGCAGGACCATACCGGCACAGCAATCTGCAGCGCATTGCTCCAGTGCAGATCTGCGCATTACCGGCAGTCCAAGGCCAGTGGCAAGTGCCTCCACCTCTACAGTCCGTTCCGGGTGACGCGGCACCAGAATCAACAACAGGTGATCAAACTGCTTCAGCAGCCCCTGATATACGGCCAGCGCCTGTTCCTCTTCACCGGGATGGGTACTGCCAACACAGACAACAGCCAGATCTGCCGGAATCCGATATTTTTGACGCAACTGCCGCCGTTCGTCATCAGACACCGGGCTGAACGGTATATCATACTTGAGATTGCCCAGTACCTGGCTGCGGTGCTCCGGTGCACCAATCTCCCGTATCCTTTCCAGATCGCCCCGACTCTGCATCCCCAGCCAACTGAAACAGTGCAGCACCGGCCTAAAAAACCAGCTAAAACGTTGATAACGGGGAAAAGATCGGGCAGATATCCGACCATTGGCCAAGAGCAACGGTATTTCCCGGCGCCGCACCTCAAAGGTAAAAACCGGCCAGATTTCAGTCTCCATGATGAGAATGGCCTGTGGTGCAGCCGCATCAAGCAGGCGACGGACCGCAAACCCGATATCAAACGGAAAGTAGGTCACCAGATCAGCCAGACGATCCTGCTCAGCTACCCCGAGTCCAGTCTCTGTGGTAACCGTCAGCAGCAGGCGATGGTTGGGATAGCGTTGCCGCAGCCCCTTCAGCAACGGACGAGCTGCTATCACCTCCCCGACAGAAACCGCATGCAACCAGATAACCGGCTTTCCTGCCAGCAGCTGTCGAGCTTCTACCGGCAGGAACCCGAACCGTTCTGCAAAGGCGCTCTTTCTCCCTCTGCTGATTGAGCGATACCAGTGATACAGCAGGGTAAACGGCAGGGCAACCCAGGTCAGCAGATGGTAGAGCGGCAACCAGATCACACCGACAGCCCCTCTGTCCGCTTCCAGCGCCTGTGCACCCAGTACCACTGCGTGGGATGTGCCACAATATACTTTTCGATCATGCGGGAGTAGGTCTTAACATCATCCCGCCAGCCTTGCTCACTATCATCACCGTCAAACTGGAGTGCAGGATAAATATCAATGACATGCCGTCCCTCCTCACGGTGAATAAAGGCCGGTACAATTGGCACACCGGTCTTACGGGCAAGTAATACCGGCGCCTTGGATGCCCAAGCCGGCCGCCCCAGAAAGTCAATCAGGTAGCCCTCTTCAGGGAAAACCGTCTGATCCACCAAAAGACCAACAGTACCGTTCTTACGGATCACCGCAATCATGTTCCTGAGAGCATTATCCTTATAGATGACCGTATTGTCGTAATGCTGTCGCATCCGCTCAACCATGGTGTTCAAATAGGGGTTGTTCTGGCGGCGGGCGACCACCGAGAGGGGCTCTTTAAATAACCGGGCATAAGCCAGAGCAACCAGCTCCCAGTTACCGCAGTGACCGGTCAGGAAAATGATCCCTTTTCCCATGGCACGGGCTGTATCATAATGCTCCCTACCGCGCACTTCTATCCGGTCAATCAGCCCACCGCCTTTACCGTGGTACAAACGGCAGGTTTCTACCAGCGAGCGTCCCAGGTTACAAAACAGTTCTCGCGCTATCTCCTCGGCTGTCGGGATAGTACAGGTCCACTCCGGTTGGGCACACATATACTCAAGCACTTGGCCGATGTTCTCTTCAGCAATACGCCGGCGGCTACCCAATACCCGGCGCAGCAGCAGACCGGCCCAGAGGCCGAACCGTTCCGACAGTCGTTCCGGCACCAGGGCTACCACCCAGGTAAAGCCATAGAGCACCGCTACCTGCAGCATCCAAATGATCTTTTTCATGGATGTTTCACCATCGTGCGTACTAATTCGGCCATACGTTGATCAGCACCACCACCGCCAAGCTGCTCACGTACAGATGCAAGTTGGGTCTTGATCTCACTGGCATAGGATACATCACCCAATAATCGGCCAACCTCTGCTGCAATCTGCTCTGGAGAGGCATCATCCTGGATCAGCTCCCTGGCAACGGTCTTCCCTGCTACGATATTGCACAGACCAATATGTTCCACTTTAACCAACCGCTTAGCCAACTGAAAGGTGATTGGTGACAGTTTGTAAATAATAACCAGTGGTGTCCCCACCAGGGCAACCTCCAGCGTCACCGTACCAGAGACTGATATCACGGCATCACAGGCCCGCATCAGGTCGTGAATCCGTTCGCAGGTAACGGTTATCGGCAGATCACACCCCGTAAGCCACGGAGCAAGATCAGCATCGGTAAGGGTTGAAGCCAGCGGCAGAACGAATTGAACAGATGGAAATCGTTGTCGCAACAAGCGCGCCGCATCAATGATGGTAGGCAGCAAACGGGTCACTTCACTCCTGCGGCTGCCGGGAAACAGCCCCACAATCCGTTTGGCTGGATCAAGGCCAAAGGACGTAGCAGCCTGATCCCGCGTTAAAGATACTTCCACCAGGTCAGCCATGGGATGGCCGACAAAAGAGACCGGCACACCGGCCTGTTCGTAGAACGGCGCCTCAAAGGGCAGAATAACTGCCATATGGTCAACCAGGCGCTTGATCTTTTTTACCCGTCCCTGGCGCCAGGCCCAGATCTGGGGAGAAATATAGTACAGGACCTTGACCCCGGCCTTCTTTGCCACCTTGGCCAGACGCAGGTTAAAGCCGGGATAGTCAATCAGGATCAACAGATCCGGGGGAGTTTCCAACAGATTTTTTTTCAGCTTGAGAAAGGCGCTGGCAATAACGTCAAAATGTTTGAGAACCTCCACCAAGCCAACCACAGCCATATCAGCAGAGTCCACCAGGGTCTCACAACCGGCTTCCCGCATACGCGGGCCACCGATGCCAAAGAAGGAAAAGGCAGGATCAGACGCCTGTACTGTGCGTACCAATCCTGCCCCGTAGATATCACCAGACGCTTCACCTGCTACTATCATGACCCGCGTGGGTCGGCCTGCTCCCATTACCCAGCTAATGCCCCGCGCACTGCTGCAATCACCTGATCCACCTGTTGATTGGTCATCTCAGGATAAATAGGCAGAGACATGCAGCGGGCCGCAATCGACTCAGCCACCGGCAAAGAAAGCCCTTGGCACTGCTCTGCAAAGACATTTTGACGATGCAGCGGGATCGGGTAATAGACTGCGCTGGCAATCTGCTGTTCACTCAGCGCAGCCATGATCTTGTCCCGCTGGTCGGTTAGCACGGTGTACTGATGATAGACATGGACACCCTTACCGTCCTCAAACGGTACCGTGACAACATCCTTTAGTCCTTCCGAGTAACGGTGGGCAACCCGGCGACGTTCCTGGTTAAAGCGATCAATGTGGCGCAGTTTAACCCGTAGAATGGCAGCCTGCAGATCATCAAGACGGCTGTTAAATCCGATTACATCATGATGATAGCGCACCTTGCTGCCATGGTTGCGCAGCATCTTGAGGGTCTCAGCCCCTTCTGCCGTGGCAGCAGTCACCAGACCACCGTCACCATAGCCCCCCAGGTTTTTCCTGGGGAAGAAGCTGAAACAACCAAACGCGCCGATGGAGCCGGTCATACGACCGGCAATGGCAGCACCAAAAGACTGGGCACAATCCTCGATCAGCACCAGATTATGACGTTCACAGATGGCGCTGATGGCAGCCATGTCAGCAGGCTGGCCAAACAGATGCACCGGGATCACCGCCTTGGTTCGGGGGGTAATGGCCTGCTCGATCAACTCCGGTACGATGTTGAACGTTTGGGAATCCACATCCACAAAGACCGGCACAGCACCGGCATAGCAGATCGCCTCAGCCGTGGCAATGAAGGTAAACGGCGTGGTGATCACCTCATCACCCGGCTTGATTCCGGCAGCCAGCACTGCCAGATGCAGGGCATCGGTACCGGAGGCACAGCCAACTGCATGGGGACTACCCAGATAGCTGGCTGTTTCCTTCTCAAGGTTAGTGACATTGGGGCCCAGAATAAACTGGGTACTTTCCAGTGCATCCAGTACCGCCGTATCAATCTCGCTCTTCAACTGGTGGTACTGGGTCTTCAGGTCTACCATCGGTATCATGGGCGTATCCTGTTCAGTGCTTCATTGATTTTTAGCGCTGTTTCCAGCGCCATCCTGCCATCACGACCGCTTACCTGGGGTTGCTTGCCTTCAGTTATCGCCTCAACAAACGAACTGATCTCGGACAACAAAGGATCTGACTGCCCCAGTTCCTGTTCCTTGACCTGCACATTGGGGACGCCGGGCAACAGTTCACCTTCCCCTTTTTTAGCCACCAGCACCTTTTTGTTCTGAAAATCAAGCGTCAAATAGGCATCACGCTGGAAGATCCGCATCTTTCGCTCACTTTTGAGGCTGATCCGGCTGGCGGTGACGTTAGCTACACAGCCGTTTTCAAAGGCGATCCGGGCATTGGCAATATCCTCTTCACCGGTAAAGACCGGCGCACCAATGGCATCAATTTTTGCTACCGGAGACTTGACCAGATGCTGAATAATCTCGATATCATGGATCATCAGATCCAGCACCACATTAACATCCGTACCGCGGGGTTTGAATGGTGCAATCCGCACCGACTCCACAAACAACGGTTCACGTAAAACTTCTTCAGCAGCCATCATGACCGGATTAAACCGTTCCAGATGTCCCACCTGAAAGACCAGCTTACCGGCATCAGCCAGACTGATCAGTTCATCGGCCTGTTCAATGGTAACGGTAATCGGTTTTTCTATCAGCACATGCACACCGGCAGCCAGGAACTCTTTTGCCACCTGATGGTGGTACTGGGTCGGCACCACCACACTGACCGCATCAACCTTTCCAATCAATTCGCGATAGTCTGTAAAGGCCTGACAGCCACAGGCAGCAGCCACCTCAGCCGAACGGGCTCCATCAGCATCCACCACACCAATCAGCTCAACTCCCTCCAGGGCAGCGTACTTCTGGGCGTGGAAGTTACCAAGATAGCCGACCCCGATGACTGCAGCGCGAAGCCTGCTCATCCGCGACAGATCCCGCGCTGCGAAGCCTCAATAAAGGCCAGCAGGTTATCTACTTCAACGCAACCAACAATCTCAGCCCTGATTTTGGCGATGGCTTCAGCCTGTTTCAGATCAGCCATAAACAGTGTCTTGTAGGCTTTCTTCAATCCGCTGATCGCTTCATCACTGAAGCCACGGCGCTTCAGACCGATCAGGTTCAGACCACGTAGTTTTGCATCCCTTTTGCCTGATGTAGCAATCATATAGGGTGGGATATCCTGCCCGACCAGCGTGCCCCCTCCCAGCATGGAATAGGAGCCAACCGTGACAAACTGATGGATGGCCACCAGACCCCCCAGGATTACGTTATCCTGAATCGTCACATGACCGGCCAGAGTGGCCGAGTTAGCAAAGACATTGCCGCTTCCAATCACACAATCATGGGCCACATGGGAATAGGCCATCATCAGATTGTTGTTACCCATCACGGTTTCAGCATGACCGGTTACAGTGCCGCGATGGATAGTGGCAAACTCGCGGATCACGTTGCCATTGCCCAGTCTGGTCCAGCACTCTTCCCCCTTGTACTTCAGATCCTGCGGGGCCGCACCAACCGACGCCAGATGATAGATCTGGTTATTCTCCCCCAGCTCGGTCCACTTGCCGATTACCGTATGAGCACCAATACTGGTACCTTTGCCGATGATGGCATGTTCTTCAATAATGGCATAAGGGCCGATCTCCACCCCTTCAGCCAGCTGTGCAGTGGGGTGGACTATTGCGCTTGCATGTATGCTCATGGTCTCTCCCTACTCTATTCTGCTGCCGGAGCAAAGGTGGCCTTCAGTGAGGCCTCGGTCACCAGCTTGCCGTCCACGAACGCCTTGCCATCAACCCCCCAGATGCCGCGACGGTTCATGGTAGTGGTGATTTCGATCTGCAGCTGATCACCAGGCATAACCGGCTTGCGGAACTTGGCACTGTCAATGGCCATAAAATAGCTGACCTTTTTTCTGGTTTCCTCGTCAGAAGCCAGATAGGCCATGATACCGGCCACCTGGGCCATCGCCTCAACAATCAGCACACCGGGCATAACCGGATGTCCGGGGAAATGTCCGGGAAAGAACGGCTCATTGATGCTGACATTCTTGATACCGACACAGCGCTTGCCATGCTCAAGTTCAACAATACGGTCCACCAGCAGAAACGGATAGCGGTGGGGCAGAATCTTCATGATGGCGTTCACATCCATCGGCATAGTTGGTTGTTCCATAAACCGTTACTCCTTTGCCAGCCGGGCCTCAAGGGCGGCCAGACGTTTTTCGTACTCGTTCATCTTCTTTCTCATCTCAGGCAGCTTGGGCAGGGTCCCCATGGTCTTCAGCCATTCCTTGTGCGGCACGGCAGGAGAACCACTGTAGTAGGCATTACCCTCCAGAGAGCCAGGCACACCGGCCTGGGCGCCAACAATCACGTTGTCACCAATGCTGACATGCCCTACCACCCCCACCTGACCTGCCAGGGTGACATGGTTGCCGATCTTGCTGCTTCCGGCGATCCCCACCTGCGAGACGATCATGCAGTCTTCACCGATCTGGCAGTTATGGGCCACCTGCACCAGGTTATCCAGCTTGGTACCCCGCTTGATCAGGGTTACTTCAAGGGCAGCCCGGTCTACCGTGGCGTTGGCACCGATTTCAACATCATCTTCCAGCATCACAATGCCGATCTGCGGAATCGGATAATAGGAGGCACCATCCGGCGCATAGCCGAAGCCATCACTGCCGATCACTGCACCGGGCTGCAACTTGCAGCGCTTACCCAGACGGCAACGCTCCCGGATCACTGCATTGGCGTGGATCACGCAGTCGTCACCAATCACCACATTGTCATAAATCACAGCACCGGGATAGATTACTACCCGGTCTCCAATGGTAACGTTATTGCCAATTACCGCGCCAGGATAGATACTGATTCCCTCTCCCAGGCTCACATTGGTACCGATCACCGCCTCCGGCATGACGCCCAAAGCCGGATGCGGCTGGGTGTAAAACAGGGTCAAGAGCTTGGCAAACCCCAGGTACGGGTTAGCCAGCTCAATGACATTACGCCCATAGGACTCACCGCCAGGCGCCATCAACACGCCGCCAGCCTTTGTCTCGGCTACTTTGGCAGCGTACTTGGGGTTAGCCAGAAAGGTAACCTTGTCAAAAGCAGCCCCCTCAAGGGGAGCAAGCCCGTTAATCTTGACAGCCCCATCACCACGGACCGTACCGCCCAGATGGTCTGCCAACTCCTGCAGTGTCTTGGTCAGCATGGCTGCCACCCGTCCTATTTCTTGCTTTGTGCCGCGTTAAGGGCCTTCAGGATCTCTTCAGTCAGGTCCACACCTGGATCAGCATAGAGCATACCAGCACTACGTGCATCAAAGATCATAGCATAGCCATTTTTCTTGCCATATTCCTGTACAATCTTCTCCAGGGTCTCCAGGATTTTCTTGGTAAATTCACCATCACGGGCCTGCAGATCTTCTTCCGCATCTTTGGTAAAACGCTGAAAATCCTTCAGTTTCTGCTGGTAGTCCTTTTCCTTGGCAGCCCGGGCAGACTCAGTCGGGGTCATCCCCTGTTTTTCAAGATCGTTTTTCAACTTCTGCAGTTCATCCTGCTTAAGGTTAACCTGTTCCTGATACTTTTTCAGCTTCTCCTGCAGTTGTGCCTTGGCAGCCTTACCAGCTTCAGAGGTATTCAGAGTCCGCTGCATATCAAGATAGCCGAGCTTTATATCAGCAGCCCAGGCAGAACCTGTCATTACAGCCAGCATCAATGCCATCAGTACTAAACGCTTCATTGAGTCTCTCCTTAAATTTTGTAAAATTAAAACAGACTACCGATTGCAAACTCGAAACGGCCAGACTTGCTATCTTCAGGACGCGGGTTGATTGGAATAC
>DAIQQT010000023.1:13375-14865 GCA_036786685.1 Trichlorobacter sp. | reverse complement strand
CCAGTTTCCGTCGCATAGAAAAGCTGCTGACTATCATCTCGGCACTGGTACCATTTACCCCTGATATGAAAAGCCTGAAAGAATTGCTGGGGATTGGCGATGAACGCACCCTTAAAACCTATCTCAAGTACCTTGAGGATGCCGGTGTTATCCTGACCGTATCGAAGAGCGGCAAGGGGTTGCGGGCAATGGAGAAGCCGGAGAAGATCTACCTGAACAATCCAAATCTGTACCACGCCCTGGCTCCAAATGGTCTGCCCGATACCGGCGCGTTGCGCGAGACCTTTCTGCTCTCCATGCTTCAGGTAAACCATACCGTCTCAGTACCGGCAAAAGGTGACTTTCTGATTGATGATCGTGTAACGATTGAGGTGGGCGGAAAAAGCAAGGATGGCGCACAGATAAAGAATATTCAGGATGCCTGCCTGGCGCTGGACAACATTGAGACAGGCCACGGCAATCGAATTCCACTTTGGTTGTTCGGATTTATATACTAAAATTGGTCGTATCTCTTGTTACCCGGAAACTACAGAATGGCAAATGTATAACGTGCCCTTGAGGTAACACAAATGCATACTTTCCTTAAATCCCGCTACGGCTTCACCATGCTGCCACTGATCCTGTTCATGTTTGTGATCGTGGGGTTGCTCAGTGCAGGTTACATGATGTTGGGGCCAAAGGTGCAACTGGGCAAGAAGGTTGAGACAAAGGCGGGGCTGGAAAAGACGGTAGATGCGATTATCAGCTGGTCGGTGGCAAACAGTCGCTTACCGGATGCGACGTTACCGGTAACAAGCCCGACCTATTTCGCAAATATCATTCCGTCTCAAACTGATTCGTGGGGTAGACCTTTTGTCTATTTGTACGAAAACACCTTGGCGAATCAGGCATTCGGCGGCATTTGCGGAAGAGCTACAACGTCCTATCCGGCAGGCTGTACTGATGAGGCTACATGCACTGCGTTTGTACTTATAAGTGGCGGAGAAGATTATACCGTTCACTCCACACCAGCTGCTTCGCAATTTTTCCCTGCGGCTGTAACACTTGACACCAGAGATCTAATCAGGACAGTCACCTTGGCAGAACTAAAAAACCGTGCCGGATGCTATGGCAGCACACAGGGTCGGCTGAAGATACTGAATAATGAGCTACCGAAAGTTGTAAGCGGGATAGATGTGGGTCCTCAGTTAAAGGTATTTGCCGATGGCGGAGTTACTACTGCATACGTTTGGAATCCGCTACCTTCTTTGGCTGGATTAGTGTTTACGCCTACAGTCAATACAATCAGCATCACAGGTGTAGCACCAACTTGCCCAGGCGTATCATGCCCTTCGTCTTGTAATCTCGTTGGCAGCAACTATTCTTGTCCTCTAACGTTTACCGTTGCTTCCGGTGGTGCCACTGTATCAAAAACACTAAACCTTATCATTTTCCCTAATCCTCTCCCCACACCCACCGCAGCCTGGAACTTCAACGCATGCCGCGGCAAC
>DAIQQT010000023.1:0-13365 GCA_036786685.1 Trichlorobacter sp. | reverse complement strand
GGCAACACCATCGGTTCCGGCTCTACTCTTGGAACTATTGCCGGTACGGCTAACTGGGTTCCACGGGCTGGCGGTTTCTCTCTTTTTCTGGACGGCACCAATAACTACATTTATTTCAACGACATAAATTACTACAACATTGGCACCGGAAATGTAGCCCTCTCTGCCTGGGTTAATTTCAGCGGAATGCCCAAACAAAGCTGGTGTGACCCGGTAAGCAAAGTAGATATGGCCATTGGCGCCATTGCAGGCAAAGGGTTCCTCTATCCGGCCATTGGCTACGGCATGTATGTCACCCAAACCCGGCAATGCACCTCATGCACATCCGGTTGTGGTGCCTGGAGCAACTACAAGGTAGCGTTTCAGCTCCGCAATCCCGCCAATACCGATATTCATTACGTCTACTCTGACGATACGATTTCAGGTAGTAGCTGGATTCATGTTGTTGCTATGCTTGACAGATCGGCATCACCTGCTACAGATCAGATAAAGATGTACCTGAATGGCGTAAAACAAACTGTTACCACCAATGATTATCAGTACACGGCCCCAACAGCGCTTAATTTTGACAACAGCTTCAAGTTTACCATCGGTGCGCGACATGGCGGGGGATCAAGCTATGCCTTCCCTTACTGGGGGCCGATTGATGATGTCCAGTTTTACAAAGTAGCCTTAACTGATGCTCAGGTACAAACACTGTACACCACTACCGCTCTACCGTACCGGATATGGAATAACAGTGGTATTTCCCGCTGGTATACCTACTATAACGGCACAAGCACCACACCATGCTCAACCGCACCTGTCGCATCAGGGACCGAATTCCCGCCACTGACAGTTAAAGGTACGCTCTCTACGTACAGCAACAGCACCTGCACAAACAATCTGCTTGCCGTCAGTTATACAAATGCCATTGATACGAATGGAGACAATTGTCTTAACATCAATCAGACCGACCGGAGCTGCCCATAATGTGACTTAAATCGTTCCCACGTCACAACGGCTAGGCGGCACATGATCTGTTTTTTTAATCGCCTGAGACCACCACCTACTGTAATTTGTGGAGATACAATGGCACTATTTTGGCTGGTAAAACGATAACCATAAAGGCAACGCCATGAACAACACCGCCGTACTGTTACTTCAGATGGGTGGACCGGATTCTCTGGAAGCGGTCAAGCCGTTTCTGCTGAATCTGTTTTCAGACCGGGAAATCATCAAGATCGGACCGGCCTGGCTGCAGCCGTTTATCGCCCGGATGATTGTCAGACGCCGCGCCCCCAAGGTGGCTGAGAAATACCGTGAGATCGGCGGCAAATCCCCCATCCGTGAACTGACCCAGGCCCAGGCAGATGCGCTTGCCGCAGAGCTTTGCATCCCCTGCCATGTCGGGATGCGCTACTGGCACCCCTTTACTGCAGAGACGCTGCCCCAATTACGTAAAACCGGCATCAAAAGGCTGGTGGCACTGTCGCTGTATCCCCACTATTCCCGCGCCACCAGTGGTTCCAGTTTCAATGATCTGACCCGCTGTCTGGCTGACCAGGACAGTGACCTTGAGGTTGTGCGGATTCCTCATTTTTATGATCACCCGCTCTACATTCAGGCAGTATCAGAGAAGATCGAGACCGGCCTGGCTTCCTTCCCTGACCGCAGCGCTGTACAGCTGCTGTTTTCAGCACACTCTCTACCGCAATCGTTCATAGATGAAGGCGACCCGTATCTCGACCATATCCAGTCCACAGTCCGGCTGGTGATGGAACGGTTTGACAATGTCAGTCATCACCTGGCTTTTCAGTCACGGGCCGGACCGGTCAAATGGCTGGAGCCCTCCACCGATGACAAACTGAAGGAACTGGCAGCAAGCGGCTGCAAAAACCTGCTGATGGTGCCACTCTCCTTTGTGTCGGATCATATTGAAACCCTGCATGAAATAGACATTGAATACGCTGAAGAAGCCCATAAACTGGGCATCTCCGACTTCCGCCGTATAGAATCACTGAACAGCTCCCCGACCTTTATCCGCTGTCTGGCAGAGCTGGTACGGAATGCACTAAAAGCGGAATAAACCGCCTCCGCAACAGTTTTTTAAAAATTCATAATTGTTCATAATCTATTCATAACCCCTTCTTAAAGGATTGGTAAGGTGGAATCATCAAAACGAGGTTGGTTGCCAACCACTACCAAGACACGGAGGAAGAACATCATGAAGAAATCAATTTTAGCACTCAGCGCAGCAGCAGCTCTTGCCCTCGCCGGTTCAGCCATCGCCATGCCCGGTATGGGCGCAGGCCAGGGCATGGGGCCGGGTATGAGGGCGCAAGGTCAGTATTCCGAGCAGTACAAAAAGTTTGCAACAGAAACCCTGCCGATTCGCCAGGAGATGATGAACAAGCACTTTGAACTTCAGAAAGAATTTTTGAAGGAAAAACCGGATCAGGAAGCAATTAAAAAACTCCAGGGGGAGGTTGCCGAGTTGCGCAAAAAGATGATTGATGCCCATACCAAGGCTGGCCTACCGATGGGTAAGATGGGCAAGCGCGGCCACAAAGGGATGCGTGGTGGCGGCATGGGTATGATGCAGATGGATTGTCCGATGATGACCGCACCGCCGGCACCGGCCAAGTAATTCATTCTTAAAACACAGAGCAACGGAGCAACAGAGAACATCTAAGACACGAAGTTGTTATGGGAAAACATGAATAACCCTGGTTTCAAGTTTTTCCTCCGTTGCTCTGTTGCTCCGTGTTTCAAATATGCTGAGGTCCTTGATGAAGTATTTTATCTCCTCATATTTTTTACTATCGCTTCTGCTATTCACGGTTCTACCGGCGGCAGCAGAAGATCCGGAGCCGGGTCACGGCAGGGGCTGGCGCGGTGGCCGTCCGTCCGGCGAAATGGGACCGCCCCCCTTTGGTGATTACTGCCCACGCCGCCATGCTGACCACTATGGCGCCAGCCAACCTTTTCAAACACCGCATGAGGCAAAGGAACGGCTGCGGCTCTTCTTCAATGTTCCCCTGGCGCAAATAACCCTGCGTAAAGAGGTTCGGATGGGGTATATTGCCGATATCACCAATGCCAATGGAGCGTTGTTTGATCGGGTAATTATCGACAAGCGCTCAGGCAGAATACGCTCCATCCGCTAACGGAACAGCTATGCAGCCACCGATTCTGATTGTAGAAGATGACCAGAAGATTGCCCGGATCATCAAGGCCTACCTTGAAGGGGCTGATTTTCGGGTCATCCATGCCGATACTGCCCGCGCTGCACTTGAAAAAGCTGAGGCCGAGCTGCCGCTGGCTGTCATTCTTGATCTGGGCCTGCCTGACAGAAGTGGTGAGGAACTCTGCCAGGACCTGAAGGAGCTGGGATCATTTCCGGTGATCATGCTGACCGCCAAGTCATCGGAAGAAGAACGGATCACCGGCTTTGCCCTGGGGGCAGACGACTATGTGGTCAAACCGGCCTCCCCCCGTGAGCTGGTCTACCGGGTCAAGGCGGTGCTGAAGCGGTATGACGGCGCCAGTTCCGGCGAACACCCGATCAGTTTCAACAACGGTACGCTGATACTGGACAGCCGCCGCCACAGCGTGATCTGTCGCGACCAACAGCTTAACGTCACCCCTACAGAGTTTAAACTGCTGCAAACCCTGGCAGCCTCCCCCGGCCGGACCTATAGCCGGGATGAACTAGTCTCAAAGGCGCTGGGCTACCAGTTTGACGGCTACGAACGCAGCATCGACGCCCATATCAAAAACCTGCGTCAGAAGATTGAGCTGGACAGCCGCAAACCTGCATTTATCAAGACCGTCTACGGCATCGGCTATCTCTTCTGCGGAGAGCGGGATGCAGTTTAATCTTCAACGCAAACTGCTGGCGCTGCTGGGACTGGTGATCCTGATCGCCCTTTCCTCCTCAGTGCTGCTCAGAAATTTTGTGATCCGCGACTTCAAGGCCTTTGGCGAAGGGCGGATGCTTGATCGCCTCTATCAGGTGCAGGCGGTACTTGAGGGGCGCTATCAGCAGGCAGGTGGCTGGAAACAGGAGCAGGTTGCCAATGACCTGGTCTGGGCCTGGCTTTCCGGCATTGAACTACGACTTTACGATGCCGACAGCAAACTGGTACTGGACACCAGGCAGGCACTGGCAAGCCTGCCGCCTGTCATGCAACAGCGGATTGCCGCTTCTACCAACAGGCGCCCACTACCGCCGGACTCCACAGAATTCCAAAGCTACCCCCTTTTTCTGAAAGGTGAAGAAATAGGCCACCTTGATCTAAAGCTTCCCAAGCCGGTTCACGAATCCTTCTTTATCCGCTCCTCAAATCTGTTCCTGATCTATTCCCTGCTGGGACTTGGCTTAAGCGCAGTCATACTCAGCTTTCTGGCTGCCCGACGCATTTCACGTCCCCTGCAGGAACTGACAGCTGCCGCAGAAGGGCTGGCCAGTGGTGATCCCGCCCACAGGGTCCAGGTTCAAAGCAATGATGAAATCGGCCGCCTGGCAAGTACCTTTAATCGGATGGCTGACCGGCTGGAAGCACAGGAACAGTTGCGCAAACAGCTGGTTTCAAACGCTGCCCATGAGCTGCGTACGCCGCTGATGATCATTCGGGGAGAACTGGAAGGAATGTTGGACGGCCTGCTGCCGGTCACTCCGGAGACGCTGCAGTCACTGCACGATGAAGCGAGCCGTCTGACCACCATCCTTGACGGGGTGGATGAACTGACCAGGGCACAAACCGCCGCACTGCAGCTACATCGTCAAAGGGTGACGCTGCTTTCTCTGCTGCAGGGAATCGCATCCCGTTTTGAGCGGACCGCACAAGAGCAGCAGATCAGCATCCTGGTAAGCGGTAATCAGGAACTTACCGCCTGGCTCGACCCGGACCGTTTCACCCAGATTATCACCAACCTGATTAGCAATGCACTGAAGGCGATGCCCAACGGCGGCACGTTGGAAATTCGCCTTTCAGCAACAGCGCAAGCACGCTATATTGAGGTGATTGACACCGGAACAGGCATCCCGGAAGAACTGCTTCCCCATGTTTTTGAACGATTTGCCAAGGGAAAGTCAGGTGGCCTGGGGCTGGGGCTGGCCATTGTCAAAGAGCTGGTTGCCGCCCATGGCGGCAGTATTGCGGTTACCAGTTCAACCAACAGCGGCACCTGCTTCCGTATTGAACTGCCTGAAAACAATGGAGGAACAGTATGAGCATGACCGATGAACTGACCAGCTGGAGCTGGGAGCAGAAATGTCAGAAGGCTGTGGAGACGCTGGGAACCAACGGATTTACCGCTATCTACTGCCAGACCCCTGACGATGCCCGGCAGTACATCCTTGATGCAGCAGCAGCAGACGCGGTAACAGTTGGGTTTGGCGGTTCCATGACCATTGCAGACCTGGGGGTTCAGCAAACCCTTGCCGATCAGGGCAAAGAAATCCTGAACCACAGCAGCAGCGGCCTGTCACGGGATCAAAAGATGGAGATCATGCGCCGTCAACTGACCTGCGACCTGTTTCTCTCCGGCAGCAACGCCCTGACCATGGGAGGCGAACTGATCAACATTGATGCCACCGGCAACCGGGTGGCCGCCATGTTCTTCGGCCCCAAAATGGTTATTGTGGTAGTGGGACGTAACAAGCTGGTGGATGGCACACCACAAGAGGCGATCCAGCGGGTAAAGCAGTGGGCCACACCGCCCAACGCCAAGCGACTCAACTTTAACACTCCCTGTGCCAAAACAGGCTTTTGCAGTAACTGCAATTCACCGGACCGGCTCTGCCGGGTCACCACCATCATTGATCGCAAGCCCCGCTTTACCGATCTGCGGGTAGTAGTGGTCAACGCCGAACTGGGTTTCTAAGTAGCTGATGGCCTTGCTACAGTCATTTGGCAGGGCGCTGCAGGATCTGCTGCTGCCGCCCCGCTGCCCTGTCTGTCATGAACTAATCACAGAAACAGACCAGCTGCATATCTGTGCCGATTGCCTGGCGACCCTGCCAAGGGTGGTTTCACCGGTCTGTTCAATCTGTGGCATACCGTTTGACAGCGCTGGCACCGATCACCCCTGCAGCCGCTGCCTGCAGACGCCACCCCCCTACGTTGCAGCAAGGTCTGCCCTGCGCTATGAAGGGGCCTGCCGTGATCTGATCCATCGCTTCAAGTATGAGTACAAATCGCACCTGCGACGTCCCCTTGGCCTGCTCACTGCTCACCTGCTGGCTGATTTTGCAACCCTCCAGCAGCCTGATCTGCTGGTACCGGTACCGCTGCATGTCAGCCGTCTGCGTCTTCGCGGCTTTAATCAGGCCATATTACTGGGGGAAGTTCTTTCCCGCCAGTGGCAGATCCCTTTGCTGCGGCAGGGGCTGAAACGAATCCGCCCCACCACTCCCCAGATTGAGCTGACCCTTGAACAGCGCAGTCATAACCTGCATAACGCCTTTACTGTCACTGACAGCAACGTTATTCGCGACCGACGGATCATGCTGGTGGACGATGTCTTTACCACCGGCAGCACACTGGCCGCATCTGCCCTGGCATTGCATCAGGCAGGCTGCCATTCCGTATCTGCCGTTACCGTTGCCCACGCCCCATAACTACACATGCGAATACACAGGTAATTATTGAACAATCCCCACCCAAAGTTCTTGACAACTGTACTGCAGTATCATATACCGAATACCTGTATACAGTTTTCAGGAGGAACGAGCTATGCGGTTATCAACCAAGAGTCGATACGGTCTGCGTGCGCTGTTTGATATTGCCTACAACAACAATACAGCTCCGGCACAGATTCAGGATATCTCGCGCCGTCAGCAGATTTCTCCACGCTATCTGGAACAAATCTTTCAGAACCTGAAAAAGGCCGGTGTCCTGAAGAGCAAGCGTGGCCCCCAGGGGGGCTACACCCTGGCACGCAAGCCGGATCAGATTACGGTGTTGGAGATTATTCAGGCTACAGAACAGGACGCCCTGATGGTAGATTGTGGTGGCCAGGGCAAAAAAAACCGTCGCCGCAAGAACGAGTGCCCCTTTGAAGGAAAGTGTGTAACCCAGACGGTCTGGAAGGATGCCAACGACCTGCTGGCAGAACTGTTCGGCAAAATGACCCTTGCAACCCTCTGCCAGCGTGGCCAGGATATGGGTATTGAAAAGGATCAGGATGCCAAGATGATGTATTATATCTGATCAGCCCCATTATTTTTGCTTGAGTAGCAGCAATTCACCGCTATCCCCACACCCAACAGCCCCTCTTGCTGCAGCATTCAGGAGGGGTTTTCAATTGCCCTTCAAGGCCTGCCCACAACAGACAGGGGCACCGACATCGACCATGCTTCCCTGTCTATGATTCAACAGGTAATTAAAATTGATACATCAGCAGCATCCCGCCTCCGGCTGCCGGACTTGCATCAGTAAAGCCTGCCAGGGTATACAGCTCCCACGAAATCCTGCGTGACTGCAGAAAATTCAATTTCACCCGCCCTTCAACCGGTGCAGTACCACCATCAACCCGGGCAGAGGAACCTTTTGCGTACAGAGAGACAAACAGGCGGTCCGTTGCCTGCACACCGCCGCCTGCACTGTAGCTGACATAGTTTTTGCCCTGATAGTCACTGGTGCTGTCTTGGAAAATGTAGGCACCTTCAGCAAACAGCTGGAAGTCTCCCAACCATTTTGAGACCGACACGCCGGGACCACCTTCAAAGGTACCGGTACCCAGCCCATGTTCCTTATCGCCGGTCGGCGCCTTCAGATAAAGCGTCGGCCTGATCCTGGGGGTCTGGTCTCCATCTGCCAGCACAGTCCAGCCAGCAGTAAGGTTGACATCGCCCAGCCCAGCTTCTGTCGTAGTACTGGTTACCGTTGTGGTGGTGGTCGTGGTTGTACTGGTCGCCCTGCGCCCCCGCCCGCCACTTCCGGATTGGGTCACCACCACACCACTGCCGCTTTTACTGGTAAGAAAGACCATTGGCAGCTCAAGCGTAAGATCAACCGCCTCAGTCGGGTTAAGCGCCAGCAATACCGGCAGGGTGACCACCGTTGCATCGGCATTGCTGCCGTAATCACCATGGGAAACTTCAGCACCGATACCGGCGGCAAATGACACCCCCTGGCCCAGACGGTGCTCACTGTTTTCAGCCCGCGCAGCGACAGCTCCCAGCAAGACAACCAGACAGACAATCAAACTATAGACAACTATATGTATCTGATTCATTTCATCTCTGTTATTCACAAAGCCCTCCCTCAGCGGCCTCTGCGTCCGCCGCCTGTTCCACCACGTTGCTGCTGACCTGCAGCCCCTTGCTGCCCGCCTCTGAAACCACCTGCCCAGGCAGGGCGGCCAGTCTCATTGCGCAACACCAACTGCCCACCGGATGGACTACTGACCCACTGGGCCAGCAGGTAACTGCGTCCGTCCTTCCCCTGGGCCTTGGAGCCCCTGGCTGTTACGGTATCACCGGTCTTCCAGTCCAGATGGTCATCCTGCAGGTACCAACGCGGCCCCAACACCACAACAAACCGTTCTGATCCGGCAACCAGTTCAATGGTTACCGGATCAGCCGACGAGTCAGGGGCTACCGCAACACGTCCCGTAGCCGTGACTACCGTGTTGCGGTCATACCCCTGCACCAGATCCAGACCACTTGCTCCTCCCTCACCACCGGAACCAAAGCCCCAAAACGCCTCAGCCGGCCTCTGCAGCAGGACCACCACAATCGCTACTGCAGCAAGGAAAAAGAGTGTGCTCAATCTGCCCATGGTACCACTGCCTTTCTAGGGAGTTGTCGTTGTTGGTGTTGTTGCGTTCACACCGGTGCCATCCATCACGCCACGCCCATTACCCGGACGGGTAGTGGAGCCGTTTGCCGTGGTCCCGGTCTGCAAAAAGGTACCGTCACGGCGCTGGGAGCCTTCAGGACGGGTCTGGGTTTGGGTAGCCGTCTGTGATTGGCTACGGGTCTGGGTCATAGTCCCTTTCCCCATGGAGGCACCACTGCGGGCACCACCACCCATGCCGCTACTCCCCATGCCACCACCGCCTCCGCCTCCCCGTGCAAATGACTCCCCGCCAAAGGATACAACTGCTGCCAAAACGGCTGTTGCGATCAGAAGATTACGTGTTCTCATGGTTGTCTCTCCTTACAATAGTTTCGAGATCAGCGCTCGTTACTTGTAAGAAGTACAGCAACCATGCCAACAGTAAAGAAGCCACCAACCAACTGATATTACGCAGCATTAAAAACTCATTCGATAATTGGTGCAATGCAAATGGTGCAGCATTTGCACCATCTACTGCAGATCCTGCACCTCGGCGTCATGGCTCAACCAGCCCATACTCCTTAAGACGGTACTGCAGAGTCCGCTTTGAGATCCCCAGTTTTTCTGCTGCCAGCCGACGGTTGTTATTGCAGCTTACCAGCGCTTCCAGAATACCGGCCCGCTCACGGTCCTTCAGGCTGCCGCTACCTTCTCCTGAAATATCGTTTATCACGACAGGTTGGCGTAAAACATCAGGCAGATCTGAAACCGTTATTGTTCCTTTACAGAGAATGACCGCCCGTTCAATCACGTTCTGCAACTCACGGATGTTGCCGGGCCAGCTGTATTCACACAGGATTTCCAACGCCTGTGGCTCAATCTCCGGCAGATCACGACCGGTCTGCATGGCTGCCCGCTGCAAAAGATAGCGGACCAGCACCGGCAGCCCGTCACGCCGATTACGCAGTGCCGGCAACTGCAGTGGAAAGACATTCAGACGGTAGTAGAGGTCTTCACGAAAACGGCGTTCCCTGACCTCTTCTGACAAATCACGATTAGTGGCGGCAATGACCCGCACATCGGTCCGCAGTTCACGGCTGCCCCCTACCCGCTCAAAGACCCGTTCCTGCAGCACCCGCAAAAATTTTGATTGAAGCGCCAACGGCAGTTCGCCGATCTCATCCAGAAAAATAGTGCCGCCCGATGCCAGTTCAAACTTGCCCTGCCTGGCTTGGGTCGCGCCGGTAAAGGCCCCTCTTTCATGACCAAACAGTTCACTCTCCAGCAGGGTTTCCGGTATGGCGGCACAGTTGAGCGCCACAAAGGGAGCATCCCGACGGAGGCTGGCCTGATGGATCATCCGGGCTGCCAGTTCCTTACCGGTACCTGATTCACCGCTAATCAGCACCGTCGCCTGGGTAGAGGCGACATCCGCGATCAGACGTTTCACCTGCTGCATGGCCTGTCCGGCAAACATGACCTCATCCGGCGGCAGGCCTGCTGTTTCCCGTTCTTTCAGGACTTTCAGGCTGCGTTCCTGCAGGCTGCCCGTAAGTGTCCGTCGCACCAGGGTACGCAGTGTATCGGGATCTTTCAGCGGCTTGGTCAGAAAATCAGCCACCCCTTCTTTCATGGCCGCAACCGCCTCTTCTACGGTGCCAAAGGCGGTCAGCAGGATAAACGGTGGCGCAATCCCTTCTGCCTGCGCCCTGCGGAACAGATCAAGCCTGTTCAGTCCGGGCAGACGCAGGTCTGACAGCACCAGGTCAAAGGACTGCCCCTGCAGCGTCTTCAGCGCCGCCTTGCCATCCTCCCGTTCCACCAGCTCATACCCCTCGTCATCCAGGATCGCCGCCAGCAGCGAACGAAAGGTGGCATCATCCTCCACCAGCAGTATCCGCGCAGTTTTACTCATGCAAACTCCTTTGACAACGGCAGTTGCAGGGTTACTTTCGCACCGCCTGAGCTGCCATTGGCAAGTGTCATTATGCCACCGTAGCCAGCTGCAATCTTATGACAGACCGCCAACCCCAGACCACTGCCACTGGGCCGGGTGGTATAAAACGGATCAAAGGCCCGTTTCAGGCTTTCCTCTGCAAAACCGGGGCCGCTGTCACTGATCAGGATCGTTGCACGATCACCATCATCTGACAGATCAACCTGCACAAGCCCGCCATCCGGCATGGCCTGAAGGGCATTGCTAAAAAGGTTCAGCAGCATCTGCCGCAGACGATCCCCCGGACAGGCCACCGGCCTGGCGACGGCACCACGGATCTGCAGCCCGACTCCTGCCTGTGCGGCCTCTCCGGCAAGCTGCTCCCAGGCATCCTGCACCAGCTCCTGTACCAAAGCGGAACCGTGCGGCATCGCCTCCTGACGGGTGTAGATCAGCAGATCCGTCACCAGCCCCTCAAGCCGCTCCGACTCTTTCACGATCCTAGCGGCATACTCCTGTTGACGCAGATCCTGTACCCGTTCCCGCAGCAACTGGGCAAAGCCCTTGATACCTGCCAACGGCGTCCGCACCTCATGGGCCAGCACCGCCCCCAGTTCTCCCAGCCGCACAAGCTGCTCGTGGCGGCTCATCTCCTCACGCCGCTGCAGGTCCCGCTGTTGCAGGCGCAACCCCCAGACCCCCAAACCCCATGCGGCGGTTAACAGCACCACAATCACCACCACGCCGGTACGGGCCCTGCGGATAATCTGATCTGCCTGCCAGGTGTGCAGCGCCAGCCGCAAGACCATGGTCTCCTTTGGCAGATGCAGCTGTTGTTGTGTCTCAAAAACCACTTCGCCGGTGCCCAGCCGGACCCGTTCTTCTGTTATTACCGGAGCAGCAGCAACCGGCAGGTAGCGCTGATCTTCAATCCGGCTACCGATCAGGTCCGGATTTCGGTGAAAGCGGATCACTCCTCGGGTATCAATCAGGGAAAAGTAGGCGCTATCATGTGAACTGAAGTCAGCAAGCGCCTTCAGAGAGGGATCACGCACCGCCAATGCCTCTATCGCCTGCCCCAGTGAAAGCGACATACCGCGCAGAATAGACTGGGCAACCGGCTCGGCATTACGGTAGTTGGCAACCGCAAACCAGAGCAGGAGGGAGGTAAGTAACAGGCAGCCCCCAAGTATGCTGTACGTAAATTTTGACCGAGACATGTCTCCTATACTAGCTGTCGATTATCTGGCGTCAAGATTGATATGCTAGTTATGCAGTATGATTACGGGAAATTAACTGCTAGCAATTGACATGCAGCCGATTACAGTTAAACTTTTGGGCATGCCAGGTATGCAGAAAATAAGGAGCAGATCCATGAAGACACTCCTCACACTTATACTTGCGATCCTGCTTGTATCCCCCCTGTACGCGGCTGAAACCCTGGTTCTGGGAACGGCGGACCGCCCACCGCTTTCAACCGAGGATCAAAAGGGCTTCTCCGACCGGGTGATCATCGAGGCCTGTAAGCGGCTGGGGATCGAGGTCAAGATCATCCCACTGGCTTCGGCAAGAACGCTCAGCAATGTCGAAAAGGGGATTGATGACGGCAACTTTCTGAGAATTGCCGGTGTTGAAAAGAAATTCCCCCACCTGGTTCGCGTCCCGGAGCCGATAGTAGAGGTACAATTTGTGATCTTTTCAAAGCGGAAAGATCTGAAAACCACTGGCTGGGAAAGCCTGAAGCCATACCATGTCGGCCATGTCCGTGGCTGGCTGATTGCTGAAGAGAAAATCAAGGATGTGCGTCAGATTACCGTGGTGGAAAACCGGACCAGCCTGTTCAAGGTTCTGGAAAGTGACCGGATTGAATTGGCCTTTGCCGAGCTGTACGGCGGCTACTACCTGATGCATACCCTGAATCTGCCCCACCTTGCCATTGCCCAGCCGCCGCTGGCCACCCAGGAGATGTACCTGTATCTCAACAAAAAGCATCAGAAACTGGTACCACAACTGACCCAAAAGCTGCGAGAGATGAAGCGGGACGGCAGCTATAACGCCATCTTCAACCAGACCCTGGCACCGTATCTACCGGCAAAATACCGGAAGAAACCGTGACAGCAGACCGGATCATACCAAAATCATTCGGCATTGCCAGAAAGTTCATTCTGGCCATCGCCATCTTCAGCACGATCTTGACGCTTGCGGGAACCTGTCTGCAACTGTATATCGATTACCGCAAGGACCTGCGCAGTATCAGCAGGCAACTGAGTTACATTGAAACCAGCCACATCCATAGCCTGATCAACGACATCTGGCTGTTTAATGATCGCGGGCTTGAGGCACAACTCAAGGGTATCCTTGCCTTGCCCATGGTTGAAGCCTTACGGCTTGAGCGGATTGACGGCCCGGCTATGGTCGTTGGTACAACGAAGTCAAAACACCTGATTACCCATACCATTCCCCTCTCCTATCAGCATCTTGACAAGGAGGTGCCACTGGGAAGTCTGCAGATCACTGCAAGCACGGACCATGTCATCCAACGTATGCAGGAGCGGGTTCTGCTGATTCTCTTGACCCAGTTCGTACTGGTCTTTTGGATCTATGCCTTTATCCTCTTTCTTTTTTACCAATTGATTGGACGACATCTGGCAGTCATGG